>DUTQ01000115.1 GCA_012841995.1 Thermoanaerobacterales bacterium
GGACAGGTAAAACCTTTACAATAGCAAATCTCATACAAGAGGTCCAAAAGCCTACTTTGGTTATTGCCCATAATAAGACATTGGCTGGGCAATTGTGCAGTGAACTAAAAGAATTTTTCCCAAATAACGCCGTAGAGTATTTTGTAAGTTACTATGATTATTATCAGCCGGAAGCATATATTCCGCAAACTGATACTTACATTGAAAAGGATGCTTCCATAAATGATGAAATAGACAAATTAAGGCACTCAGCAACAGCTGCCCTTTTTGAGCGAAGAGATGTTGTAATAGTATCAAGTGTTTCTTGTATATACAGCCTTGGCTCTCCTGTGGACTATGAAAACCAAGTTATTTCCATTAGAAAAGATATGCAGCGGGACAGGGATGATGTTATACGAAAGCTTATAGATATTCAATTTGAACGCAATGAGTATGAATTTGAGCGCGGTACATTTCGAGTCAGAGGTGATGTCCTTGAGATTTACCCAGTTTCTTTTACGGAAAAGGCTATAAGAGTTGAATTCTTTGGAGATATAATAGATAGGATAACCGAATTTGATACATTGACTGGTGAGATATTAGGAGAGAGGAATCACATCTCAATTTTTCCGGCTTCTCACTATGCTACTCCAAAAGATAAGATTGAAATTGCCATTAAAAATATAGAAACCGAGTTAAAAGAGCACTTGGCAAAGCTTAAAAGCGAAGATAAGATATTAGAGGCTCAACGCCTTGAGCAGAGGACAAACTATGATATTGAAATATTAAGGGAAATGGGCTATTGTAAGGGAATTGAAAACTATTCCAGGCACCTTTCAGGAAGGAAACCTGGTGAAGCGCCCTTTACATTGTTGGATTATTTTCCAAAAGACTATCTTATTATAATAGACGAATCCCATGTTACACTTCCACAGCTTCACGCTATGTGGGCAGGGGACAGGTCTAGAAAGGAATCCCTTATACAGCATGGCTTTAGACTTCCGTCAGCATTGGATAATAGGCCACTAAACTTTAAAGAATTTGAGGAGAGGATTAATCAAGTTATTTTCTTATCTGCAACACCAGGCCCTTATGAATTGGAAAAGAGTTCTCAAGTAGTAGAGCAAATAATAAGGCCAACTGGATTAGTAGATCCAGAGATTGAATTAAAGCCTGTAAAAGGCCAAATCGATGACCTAATATGGCAAATAAAGCAAAGGGCAAAAAAAGGCCAGAGAGTGCTTGTGACAACTCTTACAAAAAAGATGGCAGAGGATTTGACAGATTATTTGAAGGAATCTGGTATTCGCGTCAGATATTTGCATTCTGAAATCCATACACTTGAACGCCTTCAGATTTTACGAGATTTAAGGCTTGGAAAGTTCGATTGCCTAGTTGGCATAAACCTTTTAAGAGAGGGCCTTGACCTTCCTGAAGTATCACTAGTTGCCATCCTTGATGCAGATAAAGAAGGCTTTTTGCGTTCAGATACATCACTTATTCAAACAATAGGCCGAGCTGCACGAAATGTTGAGGGCAAAGTTATCATGTATGCAGAAAAGATAACTGATTCCATGCAGAGAGCGATAAATGAAACAAACCGCAGGAGAAAAATACAGATTGATTATAATAAAAAGCACGGAATAATACCTACTACTGTTAAAAAAGCCGTGCGAGATTTAATTGAGGCTACGAAGGTTGCTGAAGAAAAAGCCGATTATTTGCCAGAACAAGATATAACTAAGATGAGTAAAAAACAACTTAAAGATTATGTAGAACACTTGGAGAAACAAATGAAACGAGCGGCAAAAAATTTAGAGTTTGAAAATGCCGCTAAACTGAGAGACTTGATTTTTGAAATAAAAGCTGAGGCCTTTAGTCCTGTAATAGAAAAGTGAGAGTGATGTATTAGATGTCAACTGATAAGATTATAGTTAAGGGAGCCAGAGAACATAATTTAAAAAATATAGATGTTGAAATACCCAGAGAAAAATTAGTAGTTATTACAGGTATCTCCGGCTCTGGAAAATCAACACTAGCTTTTGATACCATATATGCTGAAGGGCAGAGGCGTTATGTAGAATCTCTATCTGCTTATGCACGACAATTTTTAGGCCAAATGGATAAGCCGGATGTTGATTATATTGAAGGCCTTTCTCCAGCCATATCTATTGATCAAAAAACTACAAGTAAGAATCCGCGTTCTACAGTGGGAACAGTTACAGAGATATATGATTATTTAAGGCTTTTATTTGCAAGAATAGGTAAACCCCATTGTCCTAAATGTGGTAAAGAGATATCACAGCAGACAGTTGATCAAATGGTTGATCAAATAATGGAGCTCCCAGAACGCACTCGAATTCAGGTTATGGCGCCAGTTGTCCGGGGTAGAAAGGGAGAATTTGTAAGGTTAATCGATAGGATAAAAAAAGACGGTTTTGTTCGAATTAGGGTTGATGGGGAAATTAAAGAAGTCAATCAAGAGATTAAACTCGATAAAAACAAGAAACATGATATTGAAATCATAGTCGACAGAATAATTATAAAGCCGGACATAGAGTCAAGATTGGCTGATTCTATTGAAACAGCTGTAGGTGAAGCGAATGGCTTGGTTATCATCGATGTTTTAGATAAAGAAGAGATGTTATTTTCCCAAAATTTTGCATGTCCCGATTGTGGCGTTAGTTTAGAAGAGCTTACTCCACGCATGTTTTCCTTCAACAGCCCTTATGGAGCTTGCCCCGAGTGCAGTGGTTTAGGAGTAAACATGGAGATAGATCCTGAATTGGTTATACCTGATACATCAAAATCTATTTCGAAAGGGGCTATTGAACCCTGGAACAGTAGCAGCCCAGACGGTTACTACTATCAGATGTTAAAGGCCGTAATAAACCATTACGGATATAAAGACAATATACCAATAGATGAAATGAGACCTGAAGTAGTTGATGCAATACTATACGGTTCAGATGAACAAATAGAATTCTATTATGAAAGTCGTTTTAGTAAAAACACAAAGAAATACAAAGGGTATTTCGAAGGGGTTATAAACAATTTAAAACGACGTTACCAGGAAACTAATTCCGAATATTCAAGGCAAGATATAGAGCGGTATATGAGCACAAAGCCTTGCCCTGCGTGTAATGGCACAAGATTAAGGCCTGAAAGTAAAGCAGTGACAGTAGGGGGGAAATCCATAGCTGAAGTGACAGCACTTTCCATAACCGAAGCTATGGAGTTTTTTGATAATATTTCACTTAATCCCAGACAGAAAATGATAGCACAACAGATATTGAAGGAAATAAAAAACCGCCTTCGTTTCCTTTCCGATGTTGGGCTTGATTACCTTACACTAGACAGGTCATCTGGGACACTTTCCGGAGGGGAGGCTCAGCGAATTCGTCTTGCCACTCAAATAGGTTCACGATTAGTTGGTGTACTCTACATTCTTGATGAACCCAGTATTGGTCTTCATCAGAGGGACAATGAAAGACTTCTAAAAACATTAAAAGAATTGAGAGATTTAGGGAATACGGTTGTAGTTGTAGAGCATGACGAAGATACTGTAAGAGCGGCTGACTATATAGTAGATGTTGGTCCCGGCGCAGGTGAACATGGAGGCGAAGTAGTTGCACAAGGGCCTGTTGACATTATTAAAAACTGTGATAAATCGATTACAGGCCAATACTTGAGCGGGAAAAAGGCTATACATGTGCCAGCTACAAGACGCAAGCATACAGATAAGTATTTAGAATTAAAAGGCTGTCGTGAGCACAACCTCAAAAACATAGACGTGAAATTTCCTATAGGCCTCTTTACTTGTGTCACAGGAGTATCAGGGTCAGGGAAAAGCACATTGGTAAATGAAATACTGTATAGGGCTTTAAAACAGAGTTTGTATAAAACCAGATCAAACCCAGGTGATTTTGACAAATTATCAGGGGTAGAGCATATAGATAAGGTAATAGATATAGATCAGTCGCCGATTGGCAGAACCCCGCGCTCAAACCCTGCTACCTATACAAATGTTTTTACAGATATTCGAGAGGTGTTTTCTAAGACACCTGAAGCGAGAATGCGGGGATATAAGCCTGGCCGCTTTAGCTTTAATGTAAAAGGTGGAAGGTGTGAAGCATGTAGTGGTGATGGAATAATAAAAATCGAAATGCACTTTTTAGCTGATGTATACGTGCCTTGTGAGGTATGTAAAGGAAAGCGATATAACAGAGAGACCCTTGAGGTTAAATACAAGGGTAAGAATATTTCCGATGTGCTGGATATGACTGTAAATGAAGCCGCGCGATTCTTCGAGAACATACCGAGGATTAAAAGAAAACTCCAAACATTACAAGATGTGGGCTTGGGTTATATAAGATTGGGCCAACCCTCTACGACTTTATCAGGCGGAGAGGCTCAACGTGTAAAGCTTGCTACAGAACTTTCAAAGAGGTCGAGCAGTGACACATTATATATACTTGATGAACCTACAACAGGCCTTCATCCTGATGACATAAGAAAACTTCTGAATGTCTTACAGCGCTTAGTTGATGGCGGCAGCACTGTTATAGTCATTGAGCATAACTTGGATGTAATCAAAACTGCGGATTATATCATTGACCTTGGTCCTGAAGGCGGGGATAAAGGCGGGTATATATTGTGTAGTGGCACCCCAGAAGAAGTTGCTGCTGAACCAAAATCCTATACTGGGCAGTTTTTAAAAAAGGAACTTATGAAGTATAAAGAAAAAGTAAAGACAAATAAAAGGATGGTATTGGCAAAATAGCAATAAAGCTGCAGTCAAGTTGGCAAATTTTGTGCTATAAAAGCCTTGAATTATATCGGGCGATATGTTAATATAAAAAATGCAATAAGTGCCGAAGTGGTGGAATTGGCAGACGCGCTAGATTCAGGTTCTAGTGTCCGCGGCACTTATTGCATTTTTTATATTAACATATCACTCGATATAATTCAAGGCTTTTATAGCACAAAATTTGCTAACTTGGCCTTGAATTATATCGGGCGATATGTTAATATAAAAAATGCAATAA
>DUTQ01000011.1 GCA_012841995.1 Thermoanaerobacterales bacterium
CATTGCCACCTTGAATATTAAATACACAAGCTGCAGGTTCTTTTGCATTTACTCCAGGTATTGAGATGCTATGGACACCGTTCTCAACCTTTGCATTAAAGCGGTCAGCACCTCCATGTAGCATCCAGATATCGAGCTTCTTATCTTTAGCGTATTTTGCCAGTATTTTATTAAGCAGTTCTTTCTCAAGAGGGTCTGTGAAATTTTCAGGGGCCCTATCCAAAACTAAAAACATAGTTCTGTTGACAGGGGCTTTCTCCAAGTCCTGTTGTAATCTTATCCACTGATTATAATTGGTCAATCTAATACTTCCTTTTGATGCATCGAGGAATATAAATGTGGCATCATCTTCCCATAGTACACCATAGCCATTGCCGGCAGCTTTGTAGTTTTTTAAAGTGTTTTGTAGTGCTAAATCATCGACTTTTGCACCTGCAAAAACACTTCCTGCTATTACATTCATTTTAGGTTTATACTTGTTCATATTAGCGGCTGCTAGGTTTAATGTTTTTTCATATATTGAGTTATATGGAACACTATAGTGTAAGTTGCCAAATACTCCAAAGGTAAGACCGTTGCCAGTCACAGGTTTGTTTGACTTATCTACTATAAGTGATGGCAATACTGGATAATTAAGACTTCTTGCGATTTCAGCTCTAATGTTGTAAAAGTGCGAATCATCAAGGGCTTTGTCATTTAAGCCAACTTGAAGAATAGCGCTTGTTTTCAAATCACCAAAACTTGCTATAACTGCGCCAGCTGCTGTCTGATTTGATGCTGTAAGTCTATTGCCTGTTATGCTCCCAATATCGCCTACCACTTGCCATTGGATATCCACTGTTTCTAAAGGGGCTTTAAAGCCTTTGACATCTGTTACAAATACCTCTAAATCCTTATTTTCTCCAGGTGCAATATGGACTTTATCTGGAGATATGCTAAGCGCGGCAGCTTCTTGCAATACATAGATGTCACAAGTTGCCTGTATATCATTGTAAGTGGCTGTTACTTTGCCGTATCCGCTGTTTTGGGCAATAAGCATGTTTTTATCAAAGGCCCCTATATTGTCTGATACACTCCATTTTACATCTTCCTGATTTATGTCTATAAGGTTATAGTTTTGATCATAAGCTTGTACTTCAAATGAGCGGTGGCCGCTTTTAGGGATATTAAAAGAGTTTGCTACTATTTTTAGGCCATGTACATTGCCTTTGGGAGCTTTGGCAAAAATGCCTATAGCATTGGAGATGAGTCTTTGAACTCCACCAGAGACGCTATTTATGACCTTTGGCTCTTTTTCATAAAAAGGCCTTGTTACCATTGTGGAAGAGCCGCCACCATCAAGGTTGAGGGCAAAAGAGGCACCGTGATTTCGCATAAGCTCGGCCATTTCTCTTTGAGTCATCCCTCTGCTTTCATTTTGCCGACCGTCCACAACTGCTAATATCATAGTCTTTTTATCCTGTGTAAATCCTATAGCTGTGCGTGGGTTTGTTCCTGGTATATCGTGTGAAAAAGAGGCTGGTATTTGGCCGTTTTCTACTAGCACTGCGCCGCCACCAAGAGCCATTTTTAAATTTGAAATATCTGGGTTAATGTTGAGATTTAATGTTACTGGGTCGCCGCTTGTAAAGTTGTTTTTTAAAAATTCTCCTCCAGCTCCCCGTGCAGCCAAAATATAGCCATCTTCCGGTATATCTATTGTTTTTCCTTCCTGTATTGAAATAATTTGATCGTCTCTGCATACGGCAAATGTAAGACTAGGGATTGAAGTGGGAATGGTAGGGGTAGTTTTTCCGAAATCTGGGGTATAGACATAAATTTTTTCATAACCTGCTCCAATCTTGTTAATTCCCGCTATTTCAGAGGTGTTTCCATTTGGAGCTACAACTTGACCATAAAATTGCAGGCGCAGGATCTGAGGGATTTTATCAAAAGTAAGCCCAAAAGCCGCCATATCACTTCGGTTTCCAGGTGAAGATACAAGCTTACCTTGGCTTACCTGAATACCTATTGGGCTAGAAGGTGTTGCCATGATGAAAAAATCACCGTTTATTCCTGCAATTGCGCCGTTTTCAGTTACTATCTTGCTTAAAGATTGGCGCTGTGATAACCCTTGAGTTCCGTTTATAACATCAAGCTCAATATTTTCGGATGTGAGATCCACCTTTAATAGGTGGATTTTTTGCCAACCCAGAGAAGTAAAAAGGGTTATACCTTCATAAGTTGCCCCACCTGTTACTGGAAAAACATCTTTCTCGTTATAAAGCAGCACTTCTTGGGCGGAGGCAGAGCACATTGATGAAAGAGCCAGTAGAAAAGCTAGGAGAAGAGGGATAAAGCCTTTCCGCCTTTTTGCAAAGATATCTATAAACCTATGTAACATATAATTACCTCCATTGGTTTAAGTTTCATTTAATTTTAAAAGCCTAAATCTAAAATCCTCCCTTCTTTTTGATCCCCCAGCTGTATACTTAACTACTATTATATCTTAAAGTTAAATTTCGTCTACTTACAGAATGTGAAAATTTCTTTCTATTTTATAGACGTAAAAATTTACGTTTAGTTTCAATATAAGCATAAGATAGTAAAACAACCGAAAACTCTAATACAAGTATAATCACACATAAAGGGAAAATGGAATACTGCAGTTGCCATTAAAGGTGCATAAATACAAGAAAATCATAATATAGTATAGCATAATGACTCAATATGTGTTATAATATAAAAAA
>DUTQ01000116.1 GCA_012841995.1 Thermoanaerobacterales bacterium
CTTGATTTTTTAATGCAAAAATTTGTGTATCTATTCACCTCTCAATCCTTTGCTTAAGCTTTATTATATTATGTATTTTTAAATATTAATATAGTATAGATATTAAGTTTTTACAATTTGCAACCCTTTTTTAGTATTTATTTTTATAATAAAGCTTTTTTTGTATAGTGAGTAGTAAACAAGCAAAAAACATACCATCTCAATAGAAAGTTGATATACCATGTGTTAAGGCATCATAAATAAAGACATGTCTGTAATATGGGATAATTTAGTCTCTATTTACAGACATGTCTTAAATAATTTACAACTCAATGGCCACTTATAAATTCAACACTGATATATAATATCACATGTATTTTCTTCGCTTGAATTTAGATATAAATACCAAGGCTATTAATAGAGCTGTGATGCTTATTGCTTGTCACCGCTTACAGGGGTATCTATTGGAAAATTAATAGCAGTTTCTGCATCTCTTACTTAAAAACCTGCAAAAGACAGATTGATATCCCAAGGTAAAAATAGAATTATCAAACGTCACTCTTACATTGCCAATCGGATAAGTATACGCTTCACGCACATAATCTACTATAGTTTTAGGCCTATATAATTCGCTTTTCATCTTGATATAAAGTTCATTTAACAGCTTATCTTTGCTAAAACTCATCCACTCAATATCTCCATGTAAAATCTTTAAACATTGCTCCTTGGTTATTAGGGTCTTAAATTTAGCGGTAAGCCCCTTGTCTTTGATTTTCTTTTCTAGGCGGATAGAAGATGTATCTTTATTATAAAATCTAATCCTGTACTTCCTCCTATGGTTCACCCCTGATATTTTTTCGAATAATGCACTGTCTTTTAAATCATCAAAGTATATGCTTCTTATAGAGTATTGACCATCTTCTCCTGCATGTTTATCAAGCTCCATTATGTGTTTTAATCTACTGCGTAAAATATAATAATCCCCTATATTGATATAGTACTTATATTCATGTCTATACTTGACATCATTCAATATTCTCACACCCCTTTCTTGTAAAATTAGACCTGATTTTTTAGGCAAACCTGACATTGTTTTTCATTAATAATACAGTCTTTATTTGATAGTCAAATGATAGCTATTTGAAAACCATGTGAAAAACACAAAAAAAATATCCCGTACTTTGTAAATATAGTACGGGATAATGGTAACAATAATTAACTGATTCTTTAAAACTGAAGTTGTGGCATCTACAGGCTCAAGTAGGCCATTTATAAATAGAAATAGGTTTTCGCCTTCTTCTCCTTTAAGTATTGCTCCATATACCACAGTTGGTGCCCTCAATTTTGAATCTTCAACAGTGTATATCATTTCTACTTCTTCTCCATCTACATAAACATTTCTGCCTGCAATATCTATTTGGATAAAAATACAATTCTTTTGTACAAATAAGAAAGCTGTTGCAAACAAACTTTTTAGTTTCATCCGCAACAGCTTTCTGTTTATATCTTTAACTAAAGCCCAAAAGTCCGCCAATCTGATAAACAGCTACTGCACAAATCCAAGCTACTGCAAAAGTGTAAACTACAGTAAACAAAGCCCACTTGAGAGAATTTGTCTCTCTTTTTATTGTCCCTATTACAGCTGCACACGGGGTATATAAAAGTGTCATCAACATATACGAAACAGCAGTTAAAGGAGTAAATGCCTGCTGTATAGCAGCTATAAGCTTTGCCCCTTCTTCAACTCCTGCATACACCATACCCAGTGTTGCCACAACCGCCTCTTTAGCGACTATCCCGGCAAACAATCCTACTGAAGCCTGCCAAGTGCCAAAACCGGCCGGCTTAAATATTGGTGCAATAAAAGAACCTATTCTACCCAAAATGCTTGCTTCACTATGTGGCTCAACACCGTAAGGTAGTACAGATAGTATCCAGAGCATTGTAACCACTGTGAATATAATAGTACCAGCCCTCTTTAAAAACGCACCTACCTTATCCCACATGTGTATCAATACACCCTTAATTGTTGGCATTCGGTAAGGAGGAAGCTCCATAATAAAATAAGAGGTTTCTCCTTTAAATAGTGTTTTGCTTAGTATTTTTCCCATCAATAGCGCTACAATAAAACTTGTAGCATAGATAAAAAACAACACAGTGCCACCATGTTTCGGGAAAAATGCCGATATGAATACTAAATATATAGGCAGTTTTGCACCACATGACATAAATGGATTTATGAGTATGGCCACCATTCTGTCTTTCCTACTTTCCAAAGTCCTAGTAGACATTATCCCAGGTACATTGCAACCTGTACCAATTAACATTGAAATAAATGTCTTGCCGTGAAGCCCCAAAGCCCTCATTATTCTGTCCATAACATATGCAGCCCTAGCCATATATCCGCTATCTTCCAATATCCCAAGAAATATATACATAGTCATTATTAAAGGGACAAATTCCAACACTGCTCCTATTCCACCAATAATCCCATCAGCTACGAATGCAATTAACATTTCAGGGGCATTTAGACCCTCCAGCACAGCTGATAGGCTTTCGCCAAGTGTTTCTATACCACCGGCTACCATTTC
>DUTQ01000117.1 GCA_012841995.1 Thermoanaerobacterales bacterium
AAAAAATAATAGGACATTAAATAAATTTGTTTGTTTACAATATGCCGATTCGCTAATTTCAGGCTTTAAATTTTTTTGCTTAAACTAAGGTATTCAACAGATATTGATATAAATCCTTTTTTGAAAATGCTTTTTTAAAGAATCTTATTAGGCAACAGGTTATCAGGGATTTATTACAACTACTCTATGGTTCTCTGAATCCGCCACCCATAAAAACCCTTTATCATCAAGCTCCAGCCCTTTTGGATAATAAAAACCGTTTTTTGTGCCAAAACTACCTAATGATTTTATAAATTTCCCATTTTCATCAAATACTTGTATTCTATGTGCCGCAGTATCAGACACATAAATAAGCTTGTTCTCATCATCTACTGCTATCCCATTTGGACCTAAAATATCTCCATTAAATGGTATTTTAAATTCACCATCTCCACTACCGGGTTTTCCAAAGCTTAATAACCTTTCACCCGAAGGCGAGTATTTTTCCACCTTTCCTTTTACCGGTAACACAATATATATATTGCCTTTTTTATCTACATCTATAGCACCTGGATAGCCTACTTCAAAAGAGTCTCTAAATCTGCCATCTTTTGATATTTTTTGGATGCGATCATTAAATGTATCGCTTACCAAAATATTTCCATCAGGGCTTATCGCTAAAGACAAAGGCCCTTGGTCTTGTCCGTAGTAATCCAGAACACCAAATTCTCCTGGTAGATGCCCTCTCTTGCCAAAGCTGGAAATAAAATTTGTTCCCTTATCAAAGACATAAATCATGTCAAGGTCTAATAAAAATAACCTTCCTTTGTAAAAAGCAACATCTTTTGGGCCAAAAAACTTGGAGTCTTTGTGCCCTGGGAAAAACTCACTTATAAATTTCCCGGTTTTATCATACATCAAGACTTTGTTATTTAAATCACTGTATGAAAAAACATCTCCAGATACTATTACAATTCGGTCATCAAATACTGTAAGATTGTTAGGGTATATGAAATTATTATTGTTTGTATTTTTTATTGATAGTATTTCCTCATCACAAGATATGAGCTTAACCATTCGCTCTCTGGAAGATACAAGCAATATGTTCCCATTTATCCCCTTTGACAGGCCATATGATGCACCATTTTCTGATTCATCGAGATCTGTCTTTTCAACGATATTTGCTTTTTGATCAAACTTAATGAGATATCCTGATGAAGTCACCACATAAACTTCACCTTTGTTATTAACCGCTATTTCTTGCGGGCTATCCGCTATGTCTAGGTTATACGCAGTTATATAGTCACCATTTGGTCGAAATTTTTGGATTCGGCTGTTTAATGTATCAGCAACATAGATATTGTCACTACTATCAGTATCTATGCCTGTAGGTCCTACATAAAATTCAGAACCGGCAGCCCCAAACTCTCCTTCACCTTCTCCACTTTTGCCAAAGTGAAATAAACTGTTATCAGATGCAATCTTATATACCTTGTCAAAACTCATTACAATCAGGTTGTCTTTTGAATCAAGAGCAAGGCTTCGGGGAAAAAATGCCTCTTCTGGTTGTATTTTTTCTGGGGCATCATCATTTTGTTTGAACTTAAAAATGGCATTTACACCAATATCAGCTACATATATATTTTGCTCACTATCAACCACTACATCCACCGGTTCCGATTCCGGTGATTGCTGTGGTGCGAGTTTGTATAAAAACTTTCCACTATTATCAAAAACCTTAATGAGTCCATCAGTTGAGTAAAGATCAAGCACATATATATTCCCCTTGAAATCTTGGCAAGCTGCAACAGGCAGCCCAAGGTCTTCATCATAAATGCCCTTAATTATATATGCAAATTCCCCTTTGCCCCAAGAAGTTCGATTATTATAATCAGGCCTTTCTTCTTTAGATTCTGGTTTATGAACACATCCAGCCATAAAAATTGAAGTTAAAATTAAAATCAATAAGATGGCAAAAATCCTTCTAAATGGCTTTAATACTCTTTTTATCATTTTAAATACCGACCTAGTCAACCCCCTTTTTCACCTAATAGCAACTCCTTAATTGTAATACTATTATTTCATATTTATACCAAATTTTGAAGTCATATATTAAGACGTGAGAAATTAAAAAAGGTTTCACTTTTATTCCTTTTTTTGGATTAAAAATTTTGTCTAAAAAAGCAGGGCACTATAATTAGGTGTCCTGCTTTAACTTTAAAACTTAAACCACAACTTAATTCACTTTATCATGAGCTTTGTTTATGTTATCTATCATCTTTAAAAAGTCCTGCCAGAGCCAAAAGCCTTAAAAG
>DUTQ01000118.1 GCA_012841995.1 Thermoanaerobacterales bacterium
CGATGATGGGGCAAGCTCAAGCTGTCTTTCCTGGCTCACCATCAAACCCACCACATTGTTTTATAACTTCACTCATAGGTGTGCCTATGCGCAGTAACAAATTTTTGGGCTCCTTTATCCCCGTTCCAGTGACAGTCGTAATCCTATCGATAAGAGGCATTCCAGTTTTTAAACAATTTGCAATCGCAGCGCATGTACCTGCATTGTTTACAATTACATGCACATCCATAGGTAGTCCGCCTGACGGTACTTGGCGACCGGTTACTGCCTCTATTAATTGTTTTTCTCCACCTTGTGGATACTTTGTCAATAGTGATACTACTTCTATGCCTTCTTTTCCGTTTATTATACTCTCTATGGCGTTAATAGCATCAGGCTTATTTTCTTCAATAGCAATATAACCTCTTTTTACGCCTGTTACCTTCATAATTGCCTCAAGACCTAAAACTACATCTTCAGGTCTTTCCAGCATCAGCCTATGATCAGCTGTAAGATACGGTTCACATTCAGCTCCATTTACTATAATTGTATCAATGGTTTTATCCGGTGGAGGAGAAAGTTTTACATGAGTGGGAAAACCTGCACCACCCATACCCACGATACCTGCATCCCTAATGAGGTTTTTAATATCTTCCGGCGATAGACTCTCAATTTTTTCGTATGGTTTAATACCTTCAAATATCTCATCCTTACCATCAGATGATATTACCACAGACATGACCATTCCACCGCTACAATGAGGTCTAGGTTCAACAGCAATTACTTTTCCAGAAATACTTGCATGAATTGGCGCTGACACAAAAGTTTTTGCTTCACCAATTTTTTGTCCCCTCTTTACTTGATCCCCCGGCTTGACAATAGGCTCACAAGGAGCTCCAACATGTTGACTCATAGGGATTATAACAAGTTCAGGCACATTTGCTTCTTGTATAGACTTGTTTTTTGTAAACTCCTTATTATAAGGAGGATGTATGCCTCCTTTAAAAGTTCTAATCATCCTTTCACCTCTTCCTTTGAACTAACTTAATATCAGCCTAACTCAATTATAATTCTTCACAATTTGATAAAATCCTCTATTTTAAAAAACTTCTCACATGATCTATCAACTTTAATAAAAAATTCATAAAAAAGCATACTTAATACAAATTAGTATGCGATAATTATATCATTGCATCTACCTTTTTGCTATATCTATTCTTTCTTCCTGGGCATAGATATTCATTCGTTTCCCACGCACAAATCCAATAAGGGTAATACCAAGCTGATTTGCAAGACTGACTGCAAGATCAGTAGGAGCAGATCTGGAAACCAAAATCGATATACCACTACGAGCAGTTTTTATCAAAATCTCAGATGATACCCTTCCACTAATAACTAGCACCTTATCCTCTGGTAAAACCTGATTTAGTATCATAAATCCTATTACTTTATCCACAGCATTATGACGCCCTATATCTTCTCTAAAAAGGGTAAAACTCTTGTGATGATCTGATAACAAAGCAGTATGAACCCCTCCGGTATCTTTAAACAATTCAGAACCGCTTGAAAGAACATCGGCCATCTCATAGATACTGTAATAAGGCACCTTACTATTCCTTGGAGCTAGCCTTAAACCTTTTATATCGTCACATTGCGAAACCTTTCCAGAGCTGCTAGTTATAATTTTTGGGCACTTTTTATCTATTAGTGCTGTCTTATTCCTCAACGTGAGACATATACCCTCATCAGAATCAATTATTTGCTCAATATCATCCTTGCTATTGAGCAACCCTTTGCTAAAAGCGTAGCCAACTGCTAGTTGATCGAGATGTGCAGGGGTACATACGAGTGTAACCAAGTCTTGTTCATTTACAATAATTTTAAGTGGAAACTCCCGGACTACTTTGTCTGTTATATGTCGAAAACTATCTTGCTTTCCGCAGATAATTTTAACTGATTGCGTAAGATTCACTAGTTATTCACCTTTTCAGCTGTAAATTGAGCTAATTCTTGTCTTGTGTTTAAATTTGTAAAAAGATTTGAGCTTTTGCAGATACTTTTTATTTTAGTATCTGAAATGATCTTTGTCTTAGATTTTAACATCAATTTAAACAGACTGTATTCCCCGCCTTCTATTTGAACCTCGATTCTGGTTGTTAAATGTTTGCTGTAGACCGCATGAAAAGGTTCAATAAAACCATTGTTTTTGCAGGAAATGATATCTGGCCTTAAAGATAATAATTTTTTCATGTGTATGATTAACTCATCAGATAAGACCGGCATGTCACATGCGATAAGATAGTTGTAAATACTGCTGGAAATCTTTAACCCTGCATGAAGCCCCCCTATTGGCCCAGCATTTTTTATTTCATCATGGGTTGTTTTCACATCTATAAAATTATACTTACTTATCTCTTGAGTTACAACAATAATTTCATTAAAATGCCATTTTAATTTTTTAATTATTAACTCAATACATGAAGTATTGCCGATTTTCATAAAAGCCTTATCAAAACCCATGCGGGTGCTTTTGCCTCCGGCAACTATTATGGCCGTATCAAACTGTTTCAAGTATCCCTCTCCTTATAGAGTTCAAAAGCTAAACTCCTCTTAATTAAATATATTTACTTCTATTTTTTAACTGCATCCGTTTTAGCAAAGATCTAAAATCCCCTTAATAATTATATTAACTTTTCCAATTTAACGGCACAAACTTTATATTCCGGTATCTTAGCAACCGGATCCAATGCTGCAGCATTTGTCAGACGATTAGCCGGACTTTCTGCATAGTGGAAAGGCATAAAAACCTGTCCTGGCTTAACCCTTTCTCCCACCAAAGCATATGTTTCAACTTTTCCACGCCGAGAGGAAACTCTAACTCTATCCCTGTTCTCTATGCCTAACCGCTTTGCATCTTCAGAATTTATCTCTACATAGGCGTCCGGACGATACTCATGAAGAGCTTTTGAGCGTCTTGTCATGGTACCTGTATGATAGTGGTATAACATCCTGCCAGTCATTAACAAGAAATCAAATTCATCATCTGGTTCTTCCTTAGGTGGCAGATAGGATATTGCGCTCAATTTACCCAAGCCACGAGCAAACTTGTCCGCATGTAAGAATTTTGTGCCAGGATGTGTCGCATCAGGGCATGGCCACTGGAGACTAGTTTCTTCTAATCTCGCATGACTTATTCCACCATAACTAGGAGTAAGCATAGCTATTTCATCCATTATTTCTGATGTAGATGTATAATCCATATCATATCCCATATGCTGAGCCACACCACAAATGATTTTCCAATCGTCTCTGGCATTTCCCTGTGGTTTTACAGCTTTTCGGACCAATTGAACACGCCTTTCAGTATTGGTAAATGTACCGTCTTTTTCAGCGAAGCTTACACCAGGTAATACTACATCTGCGTATTGAGCCGTATCTGTCATAAATATGTCCTGAACTATTAGAAAATCAAGGGATTTAAGTGCTTCAATAATATGAAGTTGATCAGGATCTGACATCACTGGATTTTCACCAAAGACGTAAACAGCTTTAATTTGTTTGCCTGCCTGATTAAATATTTCAACTGCTGTTAATCCTGGTTTGTCAGACAGTTTTACATTCCACGCACTTTCGAATTTTTCTTTTACACTAGAATTATTTACAGGTTGATAACCAGTGTAAACATTTGGTAGAGCTCCCATATCACAAGCACCCTGTACATTGTTTTGACCGCGAAGGGGGTTGACACCTGTACATTCTTTTCCAACATTTCCAGTAATCATAGCAAGATTCGCCAAAGACATGACATTATCAGTGCCGTTACTATGCTGCGTAATACCCATTGCATAGTAAATTGCACCTTTTTCTGCAGAAGCAAATAATCGTGCTGTTTTAATAATATCTTCAGCAGAAACACCAGTAATCTGTGCAACTTTTTCAGGTGTATATTCTTCTACGGTACTTGCCATATCATCAAAGCCCTCTGTCCTCTCTTCTACAAACTTTTTATCATAAAGTCCTTCTTTTATCATAATATGCATTAATCCATTTATTAACGCCACATCTGTTCCCGGCTTTTGATGTAAGCATATATCGGCCATACTTGAGAGCTCAATATTTCTGGGGTCTGCAACAATTAATTTTGTTCCATTTTTAATTGCCCTCTTTATCTTGCTACCAATAACCGGATGATTTTCCGTTGGGTTTGAGCCTATAACAAATATAACATCAGAACCTTCTATCTCATCGATAGAATTAGTCATTGCTCCAGAACCAAATGCAGTGGCAAGACCTGCC
>DUTQ01000119.1 GCA_012841995.1 Thermoanaerobacterales bacterium
ATGGTTGCAGGTGACCCTAAAAACAGAAGCGGCATAATCCTCACTGCCTCCTATGAGGCCCGCAAGTTTGGCGTAAAGACAGGTATGCCCAACTGGCAGGCCAAGCGGCTCTGTCCAAATGGCGTATTCATAAAACCCGATCACGAGCTTTACGCAGCCGTAAGTAAAAAAGTCATGCAAATCCTCGGCAGGTTTACCCCACAGCTGGAAGTATTCAGCATAGATGAGGCATGGCTTGATGTCACCGGGTGTGAAAAACTCTTTGGCGATTCGGTGACAATCGGCAAAAAGATACAGGATTCCATAGCAGATGAACTGGATATAACGTGCTCTGTAGGTATTTCATGTAATAAACTCTTGGCAAAGATGGCATCAGACATGAAAAAACCTGCAGGCCTTACCGTAATACGCCCAGAAGATGTGCCACATCTTCTGTGGCCACTTCCCGTTAAGAGGTTATTCGGCGTAGGGCGAAAAATGGCAAGAAAATTAGAAAGGCTAAATATCAACACAATCGGCGAACTGGCAAACGCACCTGAAGAGCTTCTCAAAGACAAATTTGGTTTAAACGGCTGCTATCTTCACTTGGCTGCAAACGGCATCGATGAAAGCCCTGTCGACCCCCACGCAAACGATGAGGCCAAATCCATGGGCCACTCAATAACCCTTCCCCAAGATGTCACATCCTGGGGAAAAGCTGAGGCAGTCCTTCTAAACCTGTCCGAAAAGGTAGGAAGGCGCATAAGGCGTGAGGACTATATGGGCCGCACTGTCTCAATCGCATTGAGAGACAATCATTTTACAACAATTACCCGTTCTAAAACTATTCCCTATACATCATCCACTGAAGACATATACGCCGCCGCAAAAAGCCTCTTACACAAGAACTGGGATGGCAAAATCCCCCTGAGGCTTTTGGGTGTCAGTGTTTCCCAACTTGTAAAGGAATTTGAGCAAATATCTCTATTTGATGATAATGAGAGAAAAAGAAAAATAAACAAGGTTGTTGATGACATAAAAGACCGCTTTGGCGAAAAAGCAATTTATAGGGCAAAGTCCCAGATGTAATGGGATGTTTGTCCTATTTTTTATATAGCATTCACAAACACTTGTCCTTTGAATGCAAATGAGTTAATATTAAATGAAACGACCAAAACGTCGCAAGCAAAACAAAGGATGATAAACACATGTATGACCGCAAATTCAAACTTATAGCACTGGATATAGATGGCACCCTCATAACAGGGCAAAACACCTTGACCAAGAGGACAAAAAAGGCTTTAAGAGATGCTATGGATAAGGGCTTTATCGTGACAATAGCCACAGGCAGATTCTACCCCAGTGCCTGCCGCATAGCAAGGAAACTTCCGGTAAATGCCCCAATCGTCTGCAATGACGGTGCACTCATAAAAGATGTTTTTTCCGATAATACAATTTACTTCAAGCCGCTGCCCCTCAAACTGGCTCTTGAAATACTGGAACTTGTGTCTCGCTATCCCACACTAAAAGCCCGGGCTTTTATGGAATACCACCAGATATATGCAGGCGAAAACCTCCAGAAATGGCAGTTTTTAAGCTATTTCAAATTTCACCGCAAACGCTCCCTATTGGGGCTGTGGAATTATGTAAGAGATTTTGTACTTGTCCCCATAAAAAACGCCGGTGACATACATGGACTAATGGACATATTAAAAAGGCCTCCTGCCAAAATTTTCGTAACTGGAGAAGGCAAACACATAGAGGAATTTTCAAGGCAAATTACAACACTATACAATGAAGAGATTTTTTTAACCAGCGCCCTTAAAAACTGTGTAGACATCATACATGGAGAAGTCTCAAAGGCAAAAGGCCTTTCCATACTTGCAGAAAGCCTTGGCATAAAAAGAGAAGAAATAATAGCCTTTGGGGACAATATAAACGACATAAACATGCTGAAATACGCAGGCCTTGGGGTAGCCATGGCAAATGCCCCAAGAAGGGTCAGATGTTTGATGCTGTCACGTGATCGG
>DUTQ01000120.1 GCA_012841995.1 Thermoanaerobacterales bacterium
AGGGCCGGTGAGCACGGCCGCGGGTTTGCGGTTGTGGCTGATGAGGTCAAAAAACTAGCGGAACAATCCGGTTCAGCTGCAAAAGAAATAAAAGATATGGCAGTTGAGATAAAGGACGGGTCGAGACAAACAGCCACAATGGTAGAAAAAAGCATGGAAGAGGTTATGGAAAACATCATTTCAGGCAATGAATCGAAAAAATCTTTTGAATCTATTGCACAGCAAATAGATGAGCTTAATAAATCTGTGGCACAAATAAGCCAGTTTGCCGATAAACAGCTGAAAATGGTAAGTAATGTATCTCAATTAATCGAACAAACAGCAGCAGGTTCAGAAGAAACTGCCGCTAGCACTGAGGAGATATCGGCATCAAGTCAAAATCAGCTGGTATTTGCAGAAAACCTCTCTAAAGATGCACAAAGGCTTTATTCTACAGCTGAAGGGTTAAAAAGCATTTTTGAGAACTTTACAGATAAAATTGAATTAAGTGATAAAACTAATTTGATAATTGAAGAAGCAAAAGATAAATTGCTATCAGTTTCCAAAATGGAGTCTATAAAAAGCAGAAATGTTTCGAGTATAGAAAAAGACTTAATTAAAGTCGTTAATGAATATCAAAGCATTACAAATATATTTGTAACAGATGAAAAGGGCGATCAAATATACGTATTTGACGGTATCCCTTCAAATTACGTATTCAGACAGTGGTTCCAAGTTGCAATAAATGGAGATGTTTATGTTTCCAAACCATATGTTTCAGCAACAGGAACCCTATGTATAGCCATATCGGTTCCGATTAAAAACGATGATCAAGAGATAATAGGTGTTTTAGGAGCCGACATAACATTATAAATAAATCTGTGCTTAAATGTGTAGGAATTAGTTTTTGGAAATGCAAAACAGCATGTTGATTCGATTTTAAAAATGGAGGTATCGATATGACAGATAATGAACTATTAAATGCCGTATGTTATTCAATCAGGTACTTTAATGATGCAACTAGAGATGATATGGCAGTGGCTGTTTCTGATTTGGAAAAGTATATTGCTTATGTTCCTTCAAACAATTTTTCTTTGAATATAGAAGTTGGCAAACCTATAAAAGATGTAGAACTTTTGGTAGAGTGTATAAAAACTAAAAAAAGAGTTAAAAAGGACGTTCCCAAAGAAGTATTTGGAACAGCCGTAAAAACTTTAGCTGTTCCAATTGTAAACGATGATGGAAAGGTTATTAGTACTTTAAGTTCAGGAATCGATATGGATATGTATGCAACACTTATTGAGAATGTTAAAAATTTAGCAGAGTCTGTTCATCAGGTAAGTTTGAGCTTAGAGCAAATAGCTATGGGTTCGCAGGATTTAGCCAAATCAGGTGAAACCGCTGTCGAAATGGCAGCAGAAGCATTGAAAAAATCTCATGCAACAGAGAGAGCTATTGAAATTATTAAAAAAATCGCAAAGCAAACAAAGTTATTAGGTCTAAATGCAGCTATAGAATCTGCAAGAGCCGGAGAACATGGTAAGGGGTTTTCTGTGGTTGCAGATGAAGTAGGTAAACTGGCTGATCGAAGTGGAGAATCGGTTTCCGAAGTAGAGGAAATATTAAATGATATAAACAAGGCAATTGAAGAGATAAATGGGGTTATTCAAAATACTGGTGCGATTAGCCAAGAACAGGCAGCAGCTACTGAGGAGATATCCGCTTCTCTAGAAGATATGAGTAGAATAGCAGAACATTTAAATAAATATGTAGAAATTTTTAAATAAGGCAACAGTGAAATCTCATAATACATCGAGTAACCTCATTAAATAAGAAATAAGACTCCAATAGACCTATTGATCTTCGGAGTCTTATTTACTAATGAGCTCATACCTTAAATGCTTTCGTTGTCTCTGTAAGTTTTTGTATCATTCCTGCAAGTTCATTTATGGAAGCTGTTATTTCTTCCATTGAAGCCGCTTGTTCTTCAATTGCTGCACTTGCTTCTTCAGTACTTGCTGCGGATTGTTGTGTTATAGATGAAATGCTTTCAATAGCGCTTAAGACACTTTCTTTGCTTTCATCAATTTCTTTAATGTTTCTAGCCAATACCTCCATTTGCTGTGTTGATTCATCTCCAGCTCTTTGTATCTCTTTAAACAGTTCAGAGGTTTTTTCAATCGAAAGTGTAAATTTATTTACTAATTTTTCAGCATTTGCCATGGACATTTGTGCCTGTTCTATAACTGCTGTTATCTCACTTACTATGCCACCAATATCCTTCGTTGCAAAAGAAGTTTCTTCGGCAAGTTTCCTTATCTCATCGGCAACAACAGCAAATCCCCTTCCTGCTTCTCCTGCCCTTGCCGCTTCAATGGCTGCATTTAAGGCCAAGAGATTTGTTTGATCTGCTATCGATGTGATGGTTTCCAATATCTTTGCAATGGAAACAGATTTTTCTGCTACCTCTTTTACAATTTGTGCAACTTCCTCTGTAGATTTTACATTTTGAGCATATTCACTTTTTAGCTCATCCATTGACTTTAAACCATTTTCACTCTTTTCCCCTGCCTGTTTTGTAATATCATATGCATTTCCTGAAATGGTATATATATCATCAAGTTTTTTACCTAATTCTGTAGTCAATGTAACTGCTTCTTCAGCATCTCTTGCCTGTTCATTAGAGCCTTCAGCCATTTGCTGGATTGTAGCAGATATTTCTTCACTTCCTGCAGCTACCTGTTCTGCCGATTCATTTAATATATTAGTAGTGCTTTCAGACGTTTGGGCCATTTCCTGTATATTATTTATTATATCCCTAAAGCTTTTTACCGCAATATTTAGGGCTGCTGCCACTGTGCCAAATTCATCTTGGCGTTTGGAAACAATGACCTTTGTAAGATTGCCTTCGGCCAGTTCATTGGCATATTCTAACACTTCTTGTAGTGGGGTTTTTATGGCTTTGGAAAAACAAAGAGCAAACAATATTCCCAAGACTATAAAAACAGCAGTCATAATTATGGTATTTCTTCTTATGCCATAAATGCCCGCAAATATATCATTTTTCCCCTGTGTCAATGCAAGCGACCAATTTGTCCCCTTGACCGGTGCAAATGCCATATATTTTGTAACACCTTTATATGTATATTCTCCAAAACCGGTTTCTCCCTTTGTCATCTTTTGCTCTAATTTTGCCAGATCTTG
>DUTQ01000121.1 GCA_012841995.1 Thermoanaerobacterales bacterium
ATTTCATACTTAGAAGAACAGGTCCATGGATTAGAGCTTGACTATACTACGAAAAAAGCTATAAGGGATAAAATAATACAAGATATACACAAAATCCAAAAGAAAACAAATGATTTAGAAAAAAAAATAGATACACTTGAACAAGTGAGGATACTTTTACAGAGAGTTTCCGAATATGCAAGAGAACAAGTAAAACAACAGATTGAGATGCTCGTTACACATTGTTTGCAGTTTGTTTTTGGGCCAAACATAGAGTTTAAGATAGAATTAACAGAAGCACGTGGAAAAGCAAGTGCCGAGTTTTTTGTTATTTCTACATATGATGACTGTAAAGTAAAAACCAAGCCACAAGATGCGAGAGGCGGAGGAGTTGTTGATGTTATCTCTTTGGCTTTAAGGATTGCAGTGATTCAAAGCATCACTTATTACAAAGAAGGACCGCTTATTCTTGATGAACCTGCTAAACATGTAAGTAACGAATATATTGTAAATGTTGCTCAACTTTTAAAACAAATAAGCAAAGCATTTCAACGGCAAATCATAATGGTGACACATGATCATTTTTTAAGTGAGATAGCGGATTTGGCATATGTAGTACAGTTAAAAGATGGAATAAGCGAAGTATCAGTTTATGATACATAATGTTTATGATTCTTGACACAGTTATTAAAAAAGGATAAAATTATAAAGGTATAATCATTGACGCAAGTAGTGTTGTAACGATCTCGGGGATGCGAATATTAAATTTAGACATTTCGCTACATTAAAATAAAACCGAGTTCCCCTCGGTTTTATTGTTTTATATGATTGGAGGTGAATGCATATTAATTTATTAAATTTAATAATAACAATGTTTGTAGGATTAACAGCCTTGATTGTAGGGTATTTAATCCGAAAATATATAGCTGAAGCAAAGATAAGTTCTGCGGAAGATTCCGCAAAAAGAATTATAGATGATGCAAAGCAGAAAGCAGAGTCTCTAAAAAGGGAGGCTCTAGTTGAAGCTAAAGAAGAAATCCTTAAGTTAAAGAATGAATCTGAAAAAGAACTCAGAGAAAGAAGAAATGAACTACAGCGATCTGAAAGAAGATTAATTCAAAAAGAAGAATCATTAGATAGAAAAATCGAATCTAATGAAAGAAAAGAAGAAGCCATCTCAAAAAAGCAAATTGAAATAAACAAAACTTATGAAAGCATAAATGAACTTTATAAAAATCAACTAAAAGAATTAGAGCGTATTTCTGGTCTTACAAGTGATGAAGCCAAACAGTTTTTGCTAAATAAGATTAAAGATGAAATACGTCACGAGGCAGCAATGATGATAAAAGAGATTGAAAATCAGGCTAAAGAAGAAGCTCAAAAAAGGGCAAAAGATATAATATCTTATTCTATACAAAAATGTGCGGCTGATCATGTGGCAGAGACAACAGTTTCTGTTGTTACACTCCCAAATGATGAAATGAAAGGCAGAATCATTGGCAGAGAAGGTAGAAACATCAGAGCCCTTGAGACTTTAACAGGTATCGATTTAATTATAGACGATACGCCAGAAGCTGTGATTTTATCAGGGTTTGATCCAATAAGGCGCCAAGTGGCAAAGATTGCATTGGAAAAATTAATAATGGATGGCCGAATTCATCCTGCTAGAATTGAGGAAATGGTTGAAAAAGCTGAAAAAGAAGTGGAAGCGACTATAAGAGAAGAAGGAGAAAAAGCTACTTTTGATACTGGAATACATGGACTTCACACAGACTTGATTAGATATATTGGTAAGCTTAAATTTAGAACAAGCTATGGTCAAAATGTTCTTAATCACTCTATAGAAGTATCTCATTTGGCAGGAGCTATGGCTGCTGAATTGGGAGTTGATGTTAAAATGACCAAGAGAGCTGGCCTACTTC
>DUTQ01000122.1 GCA_012841995.1 Thermoanaerobacterales bacterium
ACTATATACTAAAAAGTTAATTAATGGGTTAATTTTGATTTTTACTGCGCTTTCCGGGTATGTTTTATTCTTATTCGGAAGAAAAAATACAATTGCCAGAAAGTCTTTAACCATTTGTATTTGGTTTTTCTGTATAACTATACTCGGTGCCAGTAGAATATATATGGATATAAGTTATCCAAGTGATATAGTGGCAGGATTTTTAATAGGAAGTGTATGGCTTATAAGTTGTATTGTTGCGACAAAGGCCTTGGAATATTATCACTAATATATTGTTTCAGTATAAAGTAAATTCGGTGAAAATAATAGCTTATTTATCCTTATTCTAGATACAAAAAGTTAAAGTTGATATTAATGTGGGAATGGGAGTAAGGATTGAGCAGAAAGTAGAAAAGTTGCAGAAATAAGACTGAAAGATTAAATGCAAACCCCTTCAAATAAGCGGATTATTGTCTTTTTTAGATAGTAAAAGAGGATATGAATCAGTTTTGTAGAATATAAAAATTACAGTTAAATTAGAGTGGAGGGAGAAAATAATGAGACATAGGTTTACATATTCAAAGACAATTATGATATCATTACTGATTCTATTTTTATGCATTTCGAATATGTGTCAGGTTTTGGCAGGTGGCCTGAAATTTACAGATATAAAGGCTTCAAAATATGACTGGGCCCGACCGTATATAGAAAAGATGTATCACCTTGGTATTGTAAAAGGAGTAACAGAGACTTCATACGCTCCTGATGCTTCGGTAAAGCGCGATGAGATAATTACTATGATGATAAGGCTTATGGGCTTGGAAAATGACGCCAAAGGCAAGAAACTCCCTGCAACTTTTCCAAAAGCTTATACTGTTCCATCATGGGCTGTACCATATGTGGCTGAAGCAATTGACAAGAATATAATAACTGGAAAAGATTTTAGTGACTTCAGGGCTGAAGATGCCGCTTTAAGATGGGAAGTGGCTGTTTTTGCCGTAAAGGCCTTGGGGCTAGATAATGAGGCGAAAGGCCGAAAAAATTTAAACCTTACCTTTAAGGATATTTATGATATACCCCTTGATGCCCGCACATACGTTGATGTAGCGGTGGAGAAAGGCATAGTACAGGGATATCCAGATAACAGTTTCAAACCAAATAACAAAATTACAAGAGCTCAAGCGGCCACATTACTAAACAACATGATAAGGCACATACATGTTAAAGACATTATAAAAGGTCAAGTGTGTGGTGTGGATACCGTATCACTTCCGTCTATTGAGATAAAGCTATCTAGTGGGAGCTATGCTACTTACTTTATAAGCAAAGATACTTCTGTATATCAGGAGGATGAAAAAGGAGCTCTTGTGGAAAGTTCCATTGATAAAAAAGACATTGGATCTTATGTAGCTATATTAGCTGAAGAAAACAATAAAAATACGGCCGTATATATAGAAAAATCCTCTAATTCCACCTCGACGCCGATAACTGATACAACATCTAATTATATTAAGGGGATAATAAAAAACATAAACAGGACAAACAACACTTTAACACTACTTAAGGAAAATGGCGATGATGTAGTTTTAACTATAAAAGGAGATACAAAAACATATGTTGACGGGGTATTAGCCACATTGTCTGATCTGGCTATAGGCCAGTCGGTAAAGATAACAGTTTCAGGCACAAGCATCATTGATATTGAGGCACAAAGTGCAAGAGAACATGTCAAAGGAACATTTGTCAAGCTAAACTTTGCATCAGAAAACCCAGAGATCATAATACAGTCATCAGGTAAAGAATATAAATATGAGACTGATAAGTATGTATATGTCCGAAAAAATGGCAAGACGGCAGAGTTAAAAGACCTTAAAATAGGTGATGAGATTGAAGCTGAATTAGAATATGGGAAAATAGTTCGAGTAATAGCTACGAGCACCATAAAAACTGTCAGCGGCACTATAAAAACCTTGACCATTTCAGATAGGTCTGTAATCACAGTGACTGATGATGATGGAAGAGAGCATACTATTTATGTAACCCCAGATACAAAAATAAGCCGAGAACGTAAAAAAATCGAATTATATGATTTGCGTATAGGCTACTACATTGATGCTGAAATTGAGGGAAATGAGGTAATATGTATAGATGTAACCCCGAAAAGGGTTCAAGAAACATTGCAGGGCATTGTCCAGAACGTCCACAGAGACCCAAAAGTTATTTTAATAGAAATCAGAAAGACTGATGGTACAAGGGAAACAAAGACAATATATTATACAGATGATACAAGCATTGTTAGAGGCGATAGTAGCAGTATTTCTATTAGAAGGATAAACGAGGGCGACGAAATATTAGTAGTGGGGGAAGAAAAAGACGGGCTATTTTATGCAAATACCATTATGAATTTAACTATAGATGAGTAATGATTTTACAGAAAATAACTTTGGTAAAAATTTTTGTTTTAACTAAAGCAACATTTCCCGGGAAATTGTGCTGAAAAATGGCGACAAGTTTTTCATAGATAAAGTAAAGAGAAATGGCATGTCGAAAGATGGTGAAGAGCCTACAAAATGCTTTTATAAATTTGAGGATATGGCAGAGTTACTTGACCGTACAAGTTTAGGAT
Organism: Thermoanaerobacterales bacterium; assembly: GCA_012841995.1. Lineage (GTDB taxonomy): Bacteria > Bacillota > Thermosediminibacteria > Thermosediminibacterales > Tepidanaerobacteraceae > DUTQ01. The sequence continues at coordinate 2,606 of DUTQ01000122.1, forward strand.
TGAGGAAAAAACAAATAACGTCAGGATTGTGATATCAAAAAAAACAGTCGATTTTATTTTTAAATCGGCTGTTTTTTTGTTTTGAGTGCATATTTTCCGAATATAATAATGGAAAAAATATTAAAATTACATAAACGCATTAAAATGGGAAGGAAAAGGCGGTTCTTATGTAGAATAGTTTCTATTAGCGAGATTTCCAGAAACTTGGACATTGTCTGAAACTTAAGCAGCATTCCAAAAATTATAATTAAGTGAGGATGGTAAAATGGGGCTCCACAATAAAGTCATGGTTGTCGATGATCAGGTTTTGATTAGAACTATGCTGTTGGAAGTTCTCAATTCAAACGGGTTTACAGCGGTAGCAGCCTCAAATGGCCAAGACGCGTTAAACCTGGCAAGGCTGGAAATGCCTGATATTGCACTTTTAGATTTTAATATACCCAAAATTGACGGATTAACTCTTTTTAAAAAGCTAAAGATGATTAAACCAGGCATTAAAGCTGTATTTATGACGGGCTCTCCCAATGTAAATATCGCAAAATCGGCTCTTGAACAAGGTGCTCAAGATGTAATTGTAAAACCATTTGATATATTCGTTATGGTTAAAATGCTAAAGGAAATTTCAAGTATTACAACAAGAGGTGAAGAGGAGTGGAAGATAATAAACAAAAAGGATGGGATAATTTAACAAAAAATAATAAATACGAGCAATTACTCGCTAATAAAAGCTATGTTATCTGTGATAGCTCTTGTATTTTGGTAAAAGAGGGTAAACATAAAGTAATAATTAGAGATGAACAAGATGGAATAACTAATGCATTTGATGTAGATGTCATGCTGCTAAAAAATAACAAGAATGTATTATGCTGTATTATATTTTTGGAGGAGATGGATGAAGAAGAAATTTGTTATGATATTAAATCTAAAGACAAAGATTCTTTGGTATCAAAAGAACTTGCTGCAAGCGTTGTCCATGAAATAAAAAACCCTCTTTTTTCAATAAGAGGGTTTTTGCAACTTTTGGATAAAAGTTTTGTAAAAGGCGATAGTCGTAAAGAATATACTAACTTAATGTTATCAGAATTAGATAGGTTAAATAACATGGTAAATCAACTTCTTTTTATTTATAAGGACAAGGCTACAAATCTACAAAAAGTTTGTCTCCCCAATGTCATTGATGAAGTCATAAGATTATTAAAACCAAAATTAGATAAGAACGAAATAACATGTTCACTTGAATCTGAACAAGAGGGGATACATGTTTTAGCTGATGCCTCTAATCTAAAACAAGTGATTATAAATTTAATCCTCAATGCTGTTGAAGCGTCTTTACCGGGAAACAATATATCTATACGTGTATATAAAGAAGGAAAAAATGTTATTGCCCAAATAGAGGATGAAGGGACAGGTATAAGCCAAGAAGAGTTAGCTAAAATATTTGAGCCGTTTTATACGACAAAAGAAGATGGGACAGGCCTTGGCCTATATATTACGAAAAATATTATTTCAAGTTTTGGTGGGAGCATAAGGGTTGTTAGTAGCAAGGGCAAGGGAACTATCTTTTTTCTAGAATTTTCAAGAACATAATTTTTTATTTTTTTTTAAATTTGAAAGGATTTTAGACTTTTATCTTGAAGTATTCTATTAAGACCATATTAAAACCAAATTCATTTTGAAATTTACGGTGGTGTTGGTCATGATTGATGCAAGGTTTTATATAACTATTTTTAGGGATACAGGTCAAGTGAAGATGGTACCGATAAGTTTGTTTAGGCGGTATGGTGATCATATTGCGCCAGATGCCAATGATGACTTAACTCTACCCTTTTCTGTAAAGAGGGGTTCATCAGGGGGTATGGATCTCGAACTTTTTTGTGTTGATTGCCAAAAGAGTCATGTTTTTAACTTAGAGCTTAAGTCTTTAAGGAAAAAGGGTGGCAATTATATTTATTGTCCTCAGTGCCAATTAGAACTGGCATTTGTTGGCGCAAAACAAGATGTTGCAAAAGTTGTGGATAGGCGCAATAGGGAAATTGAAGCCCTTGTACATGAGATGGGACTTGATGATTATTTCAAAAACCCTCTTGTGACATACGATATGATAAACTATATTCATGATATGGCAGAAAGCAAAAAAATTTATTGTGAATGCGGAAGTCATGACATAACTGCAACTGTTAATTTCGATAAAATAGAATTATTTTGTAAAAAATGCGGGAGTTCATATATCATAAATACAAGAGATAAATATGATTTAGAACGGGCAAAGAAGGCGCGGCCTATAATTATTAAACAAAGTGAAAGCCCCGATAAACTTATAAAATATTGACGATAAAAAACAAGAATGTTATAATACAAAAAAAGGCAAATGAATTTAAAAGTGTTATTAATAAAAAAAGGTGGCCCTACACTGGGCCTCCTTTTTAAGGGTTATTTTTATTTGAATATTTTTTCCTGCCTTGAACATAATCTCTATAGGTTGTTATATATCAAAGCTTTAGAATTGATTATGTTCTCATCTAAACTCTTCTTTATTATTCTTTTCTGATAAAATTTGGTCTAGAATATTTCTTTCCCAGATTAAAATTATTTTTGCTTATTTTTCAAAACTGTCAAATTATCCAACTTGGATACAATATAATGTTTATTGAATACAATATTTTTTATCAAAATTTAATATATTAAATATAAAAAGGAGCGAGACATTGTTAATTACTGAATTAGAAAAAAAGACTATTGTACAGCTTCATGAGATAGCAAAACAAAAGAAAATACCGGGCTATTATAAATATAGAAAACGAGAATTGATATTGAAGATACTGGAATTTATGTCCGAAGAACCAGGCGATTCTTTGGCAGAAGGAGTTCTGGAGGTCTTACCTGATGGTTATGGATTTTTGCGAATAGAAAATTATATGCCTTCAGATGAGGATATATACATATCTCCTTCACAGATACGCCGATTTCATTTGAGAACCGGAGATATGATTTCAGGCAAGATAAGACCACCGAAGGATAGTGAGAGGTATAGGGCTATTTTGAAAATATCGGCTGTTAACGGTCTGGATCCTGAACATGCAGTTGGCCGATATCACTTCGACTCATTAACTCCCATTTTTCCAAAGCCAAGACTTGTATTAGAAAACGACCCAGAGGATATTTCAACTAGATTAATAGATATAATATCGCCTATCGGCAAAGGCCAGCGAGCTCTAATAGTTTCACCTCCAAAGGCTGGTAAAACCATGATGCTCAAAAAAATAGCAAATAGCATTACCAAAAACCATCCTGAAGTACAGTTAATTGTTCTGTTAATAGACGAGAGGCCTGAAGAAGTTACAGATATACGCCGATCAGTTGATGGTGAGGTAGTGAGTTCAACTTTCGATGAGCTCCCTGAAAATCACCTGTGTGTAGCATATATGGTTTTGGAGAGGGCACAAAGATTAGTAGAAAGCAGGAGGGATGTTGTTATACTTTTAGACAGCATAACACGCCTTGCCCGCGCAAACAATCTAGTCGTGCCTCCTACAGGGAGGACGTTGTCAGGTGGCCTTGACCCAAGTGCTCTTCATAAGCCAAAGAGGTTTTTTGGATCTGCGCGTAACATAGAAGAAGGTGGAAGTTTGACTATAATAGCTACTGCCCTTGTAGAGACAGGTAGTAGAATGGATGATGTGATCTATGAAGAATTTAAGGGCACAGGCAATATGGAAATACATCTTGACCGGAGATTAGCTGAACGCAGGATATATCCCGCAATTGATATAAAAAAATCTGGCACGCGCCGGGAAGAGCTGCTGTTGTCAAAAGATGAGCTAGAAGCTGTATGGGTACTAAGAAAAGCATTGGCTCAGCTTGACACTGTAGAAGCAACATCAACCTTGATCAGTAGATTGAAAAGGACAAAAACTAATCACGAGTTTTTCGAAAACCTGGCTGCTATGGTAAATGAAATGCAGCTTTAATCGTGGTGTAAAGATTATTTTATGTAGCCTTTTGCCTTGAGTTTTTGAATATGTTGTTTTAGTTTTTTGGTAAGGTCTATCCTGTAATCCTCTTCTAGGACAAACATCATAGAAACGGCTACTTGCGCTACATCAAGCAGCTCTTCTGCCATTTTGTCTATAACAACTTGCTTGTCCATTTGAATTTTTTCACCACTTCTGCCTTGAAACTTGCCGATGGCTTGAGCTAGCTCACCAGCCTCTTCCATTAATTTTAAAGCGGTGGATTCTAAAGTTGGAGTAAGACCGTTTAATTTTGGAAGACTTATTACCTTAAAATCATTACTTGTTCTATTTTCCAATATATTACACCTCAGCTGACATTTTTATTTTATTTTTGTCTTTTATAATACGAGAGGCTAAAAACGTAAACAGTGATGCAACAAAAAGCCTTGTGATAAGTAAAAGAGCGCCATTTGCTCCGATAGCGGTAAAAATTGCCGTGTCCTCAATTATTGCATGGCAAGCTACGAGAAAGTATGTTAATAGATACAGATCCCTTTCGGGTAGATTTTCCTGTTTAGCGGTTTCAAATATAACTCCTGCTCCGTAGGATATTCCAATTAAAATCCCGATTACAAGTGGAAAACCAGATTCTTTTTTCATACCAAAGATTTTCACAAGTGGTGAAAATAGATCGGCAATTTTTTCAAAAATCCCCGAATCCTTTAAGATCTCCATAGCAATCATTATGGGAATAACTATCATTATAATGTTTTTTATGGATGAAAAACTACCTAATAGAGCTTCTTTTAATATAATAGTAAGCATTATGTATTCCTCCACTTTGAAAGTTTAAAGAAATAAATTAAATGCCAAACCTGCTATAATGGCAAGGCTACATCTGACCGCAATCACCTTTATGGCTGAAAGGCCTATTTTTTTAGCAAGTGCAGTTTCAACGGGTAAACTGTGGCAAAATGATAACATGATAGCCAGAATAGTGATTTCCCTTACAGATAGCGATAATGAAACAATAGCTCCTATAGCAGCATAAAGATTTACGAAGTTACCGAGTACTAAAGCAATAGCAGCTTTACCCGGCAGTCCAAACATTGACATTAAAGGAGCAAAAACTTCAGAAATTATGTTCAATATAGGCGTATGTTTTAAAAATGTTACAATAAATGATATAGGTACAACTATTTTAGCAAGTTCCCATGTAACGTTTATTCCAGATATCAAACCTCGCTTTAAAGTATTTATGGAAAGCGTTTTAGCTGTTTTATTCAAGTTTAACACTCCTTAAAGCCATCTTATAAAAATAACTTTCATTTACAATTATAGCATATAATATTCTTACATGGCATATAATATTCTTGGCCGGAAAGTTGTTTAACTTTGTCTTTTACTTAAAAGAAATTTTAGTTTGGCCGTGATTAACCTCAAAAGAGAAATTAAGGTTAAATAATAGGATTTTGGACAAAATAAGCAAAATGCGTATTTGAGGAGGTTTTATCTTGAAAGTATTTGTAGATCAAGATCTTTGCATTAGCTGTGGGCTTTGTATCGATACTTGCCCGTCGGTTTATGACTGGAATGATGACGGAAAGGCTTCAGCAATAGATGGTGAAGTGCCTTCTGACAATGAAGACGAGGCAAGAGAGGCATTAGAAAGTTGCCCATCTGATGCGATAAAAGAAGAGTAGGATTAAAATATAAATAAATGGTTCAGGTTATCTTTTATCAATAACCTGAACCATTTATTTTATGCTGAAACTTATAGGCTATTTACTAATACATCAAAGTCATCTTGATTTAAGACTTTATCAGAAATCTTAAGTTTTGTCTTAATAGCCTTTGAGATTTTAAGCGCTGGTTTTGTATTGCCGACCAAAATAGTTCCTATAATAGAATTGTCTTTTATAAACACAATCTGATAGATATTATCATTAGGGCTATATTTTGATATTGTCTTTTGAATATCACCGTCTTTTGATGTGTTGCCTGCAGAGAAGGCATCAATGCCAAAAACCTTCAAAAAATTTGAAGGGACGACTTCATTATAAGTAGTTGCCTGTCCAGCTAGATTCATTCCGGCGATTTTCCCCTGTTCTTTAGCAACAGGCCAAATGCCAAATACATTGCCGTTGTATTCTGCTACATCGCCTGCAGCGTAAATATTATCTATATTAGTTTGCATGTAGTCGTTAACTAATATGCCTCTAGAGGTTTTAATTGGGGTGTTGCTTACAATATCGAGGTTAGATCTTACGCCTGTAGCAAAGATTACAAATTCAGCTGATAGTGTTTTACCTTCACCTAATACTACTTGTTCAACTTCTTTGTTACCTTTAAGCTCTTCAGAACGACCAGAAAGCACAAAATTTATATTATTCTTTTCACCTAATGATTGAATAAGATTAGCTGCTGTTTCATCAAGTTGCCTTCTCAATATATATGGGCCACCCTCTATAACGGTTATGTTTTTTTGATTGTTTGATAAGGCCCATGCAGCCTCTAATCCTAATAGGCCACCTCCGATAACTACTCCTGATTTTTTATCTTTGGTAAAATCGTAAAATTGCTTTACATCATTAAAAGTCCTTATACTGAACACATTCTCTAATTCTCTACCAGGAATAGGAGGCACAAAAGCACTACTGCCGTTGGCAAGAAGTAGCTTAGAAAAAGGATGTTTTTTCTGATTATCAATTGTAATGGTATTGTTTTCAACATCAATAGAAGTAACCTGATTGTCTAGTGCGACATCGATATTGTTTTTCTCATACCAGTTAATGGGTTTAACCAAAAGAGATTCTATAGAAGGGTCTTTACCTAATGACTCTGAAAGGCGCATACGATAATAAGTATAATAAGGTTCGCCACTAAATATTATTAAAGGTGTATCTTTATCTATTTTACGGAAGGCTTCAGCTGCTGATAGTGCTGCTATGCCTCCTCCAATAATTATTACAGGTTTCATGGTTTACCTCCTGTTAATTTTATAATAAGGCCCGGATGCATCCGGGCCTTATTATAAGTTTTATTTTACTCTTCTTCAAACATATCTTTTCCAACGCCACAGTCTGGACATACCCAATCATCAGGAAGGTCTTCAAAAGCTGTACCTGGCTCTATACCATTGTCAGGATCACCGGCTTCTGGATCGTAAATATAACCACATATAGAACATACGTATTTTTTCATATTATCCTCCTTAAATATTTTATATTAGGGCATAGCCCCACCTGCCTTATCAATAACCTTGTATTGGGTCCATATTACTTCATTCCGCAATTTTTATTATACGTTTTATTGTGATATAATAAAGGTAATATATGTAAGATGTGAATTATTTTATACATCGATTATATTATAATGGTTATCATTATCGCATGTCAATAGCCTTTGATGAAAAAAACATTGAAATCAAATTAATACAAATTGTGACAAAAAAATGGGGAAATATGAAGTATAAATATAAAATAAGGGCCTTGTGCCCGAAAACAAGCAACCGCCAGCTAATGATAAATTATGTTTAACAAGCA
>DUTQ01000123.1 GCA_012841995.1 Thermoanaerobacterales bacterium
ATAATCTGTTTGATTTAAAACTATTTGATTTAGGACCTCTTATGAGAGCTTTATAACTTGAGTGAGATTGTTTTTAATAATGAATTGATAATGGAGTTGATTTTATGGACAAAGATTTACCATCAGTTTATGATCCTAAGAATGTAGAAGATAAATGGTATGAATTTTGGGAAGGCGAGGGTCTTTTTCGTGCAGAGGTTGATTCAAATAAAGAGCCTTTTACCATAGTTATACCACCACCTAATGTGACAGGCCAGCTTCATATGGGACATGCGTTAAATAATACTATTCAGGATATACTTATAAGATTTAAAAGAATGCAGGGCTATTCAGCCCTTTGGCTTCCTGGTACTGACCATGCGGGAATTGCAACTGAAGCGAAGGTAAAAGAACAGCTTGCAAAAGAAGGCCTTTCAAAATATGACGTAGGGAGAGAAAAGTTTTTAGAAAGGGCATGGGCATGGAAGGAAAATTATGGCGGGCGGATAATCAAGCAACTTAAAAAGCTTGGTTCATCATGTGATTGGTCAAGGCTTCGCTTTACTATGGATGAAGGTCTTAGTCGGGCAGTAAGAGAGGTCTTTGTGAGATTATATGAAAAAGACCTCATATACAGAGGAGATTATATTGTAAATTGGTGCCCATCTTGTAAAACAACTCTTTCCGATATAGAAGTGGAACATGAAGATGAGGGTGGTAAGCTCTACTATGTAAAATATCCATATAAAAATAGTGATGGGTATTTGATGATAGCCACTACTAGACCGGAAACAATGCTCGGTGATACAGCAGTAGCAGTAAACCCTGAAGATGAAAGATATAGAGAAGTTATAGGGAAAACCGTAATATTACCTATAATAGATCGGGAAATCCCGATTATAGCTGATTCCTATGTTGATTTGGAATTTGGCACAGGTGCTGTAAAGATAACACCTGGTCATGACCCAAATGACTTTGAAATGGGGCTTCGCCATAATCTTCCTATAATTAATGTTCTGACTGATGATGGAAAGATGAATGAAAACGCAGGTAAATTTGAAGGCATGGATAGATTTGAATGTCGTAAGCTGCTAGTTGAGGAGTTAAAACAAAAAGGCTATCTTGAAAAGATAGAGGATTTATCTCACAGTGTAGGCCATTGTTATAGATGTCATACAACTGTAGAGCCCATGGTCTTGAAACAATGGTTTGTTAAAATGAAGCCATTGGCAAAGCCAGCAATAGAAGTAGTCAAACAGGGGAAGGTTAAATTTATACCTGAAAGATTTTCAAAGATTTATCTTAACTGGCTTGAAAATATACATGATTGGTGTATATCTCGTCAACTTTGGTGGGGACACAGGATCCCAGCATGGTATTGTAATGATTGTGGTGAAATGATAGTTTCTAGGGATGATGTAAAATGTTGTCCTAAATGTGGCAGCAGCAATTTAAAGCAAGAAAAGGATGTATTAGATACTTGGTTTAGTTCAGCCCTTTGGCCTTTCTCAACATTAGGGTGGCCAGATGAGACTAAAGATCTAAAATATTTTTACCCAACATCTGTGCTTGTAACAGGGTATGACATCATATTCTTTTGGGTAGCTAGGATGATTTTTACAGCTATGGAGTTTATGGAAGAAGAGCCCTTTGAATATGTGGTCATTACGGGGCTTGTGAGAGATGCGCAAGGTAGAAAAATGAGCAAATCACTGGGAAATGGGATTGATCCACTTGAAGTTATTGATAAGTACGGAGCAGATACATTGAGATTTACTTTAAGTACTGGTAATGCGCCTGGAAACGACATGAGATTTTATTGGGAAAAGGTTGAATCAAGCAGAAATTTTGCAAACAAAATCTGGAATGCTTCAAGGTTTGTACTGATGAATCTCAAAGATTTTAAACCAGGAGAAATTGACTTAAACAACATAGGTTTAAAGGATAAATGGATATTACAGAGATTAAATGACATTATTTATGAAGTTACAGATTCACTGGAAAAGTTTGAAATAGGTATTGCAGCTCAGAAGATCTATGACTTTTTTTGGAGCGAATTCTGTGATTGGTATATTGAAATGGCCAAAATTGACCTTTATGGCGAAAATGAAGACAAAAAAAGATCAACACAGCAGGTGTTGTGGTTAGTATTGGATCAGGCATTAAGATTGCTTCATCCATTTATGCCATTTATTACAGAGGAGATATGGAGCTATATTCCACATAAAGGGAAAAGCATTATGGTGGCTAAATGGCCTAGCCCAAGACCGGAATGGAATTTTAAAGATGCTAGCGGGATGACAACAATTATGGAGGGGGTTCGAGGGATAAGAAATATCAGGGCAGATATGAATGTCTCTCCTGCAAAGAAAGCAAAGGCCTATGTAAGAGCAAGTGATGATGATGTAATGGACTTAATGAAGGAAAATCTGGATATAATTTACTCCCTCGCTAAAGTTGAAAAGATGGAGTTTTTATCCAAAGATGCACCTAATCCTCAAAAGGCCTTGACATGTGTAATAAAGGGAGCTGAGATATTTATTCCAATGGCAGGGCTTGTAGATGTGGATATGGAAATTGAGAGGTTAAACAAGGAACATAAAAATCTCATCAAGGAAATAGAGCGTGTAAATAAAAAAATGCAAAACAAAGGTTTTTTAGAAAAGGCACCAAAAGAGGTTGTTGATAAAGAACGTGCAAAAAAACAAGATTATACGGAAATGATACAAAAAGTAGAGCAAAGGCTAAAGATGATGCAGGAAATAAAATAGGTTTAGCTTTATAATTCTCTAAAAGTAAGATGCCGGCACAGAACATATTTAGATTCAATTTGAGTTCAATGTGCCGGCAGTGGATTTTATAACATCTTTAAAATAAGATAGGATGGAATGAAAAAGCATGTTGACTTATGAGGAAGCATTAAGCTATATTCACAATCTAAACAGATTTGGCGTAAAGCTTGGACTTCAAAATATTTTGAATCTACTGCATATCCTGGGGGATCCCCACAAAGGAATAAAAATTATTCATGTGGCAGGTACAAACGGAAAAGGTTCCACCTGTGCAATGATTGATTCAATACTTAGAGCTTGTGGTTTTAATGTAGGGCTTTACACCTCGCCATATCTTCAGGTATTTAATGAAAGGATAAGAGTTAATGGTAAAAATATTCCCGATAATGATATAGCTAGGCTGACCCAAAGAATACAGGGAGCAATAAAGTTTATGGAGCAAAAGGGAATGCATCCACCTACTGAATTTGAGGTTGTTACCGCTTTGGGTTTTTTATACTTTAAAGAACAGGATTTAGATTTTCTGATTTTAGAAGTAGGAATGGGCGGAAGACTTGATGCTACAAATGTGGTAAATCCTCTTGTTAGTGTTATTACACCTATTAGCTTAGATCATCAGCAGTATCTAGGGGGTACACTTAAAAATATTGCCCGGGAAAAGTGTGGGATTATTAAAAAAGGTGTACCGGTAGTGACGTCTTATCAAGAACCAGAAGTTATGGAAGTTATAGAGTCAAAATGTAAAGAGTTAAATTGTCCACTCATTAAAGTTCTGCAAGAGGACATAGACACAAACGTGGATAAAATAAATATATTTTATAATAGAAAATCAAATGATTTAAGAGGCCAGACTTTTAACCTAGCAACATCAGGCATTATATATAAAGATCTAAAGACGACATTGCTTGGGGAACACCAAGTATCAAATGCAGCTACAGCAGTAGGGGCCATTGAAGCTTTAAGACGTGTAGGAGTAAAAATTGAAAAACGTGCAGTCTATTCTGGGCTTATTAATACTCGTTGGCCTGGAAGACTTGAGATTTTGTCTAATAATCCTACGGTACTCATAGATGGTGCACATAATATTGCTGGGATAAGGGCATTAAAAAAGGCTGTTAATTATTATTTCCCTAAAAACAAAATAATCCTTGTCATGGGTGTACTAAATGACAAGGATTATGAGGACATGGTTAAAGAAATACTATCTGTGGCAGACGTGATTATTACTACATCGCCGGAAAATCCTAGAGCGCTTGTATCAAGACAACTTGCTGAAGTTATTATAAAGGCTGCGGATAAAATATTATGTTTTGATGACTTGAAAAACCAAGATAACAATAATTATTTTATAGGAAAAGTAGAATTTTATGATAAAAAAAAGGATATATATTCGGTTCAAGATTTAAGAAAGGCTATAGATATCGCATTTCATCTTTCATCTTCAGATGATGTCATAATATTTACCGGCTCATTGTATCTTATAGGGCTAGTGAGGACAGCGATAAAGTAAAACTTACTTCAGGTGGAGTTCTGGCTCCACATATACGCTGAGTCTAGTTGCACTTATCCAGGAGCTTAGCGCCGCTTATCTCCCACTTGTAGAAACGGGAGTAATAGCGGCGGTTAGCTATCGGATAAAAAACATATTTTGCTTACCCTCCTGAATATAGATTATATATATATAAAATAATGGAGGGAGCTGTCGTGACTAAAAGTCCTGACAGGAACCGAGAAAAATTAGAGAAAAAGTTGTTAGAAGAGATAGAAAAAGCGCGAAAAGAAATTCAAATGTCAGAAAGAGCCTTTCAATGGGCAAAAAAGGATTCTGCAGCAATTGATGCAGCTATATTGCGCATGCAAGCAGCAGTTGAACATTTTACTTTTTTACTGCAACAAGCAAAAAAATTGGGTATAAAGGAGGATAAAAAGCGGCTATACGAAAAACTGTTGAAACATGGATAAAATTATAATTTACGCAAGTAGTAAATTTAACATCTTAAAGCAAGCCTTTCACCTAATGTTCGGGATATGGATGAAAGGCTGTTTTTTGATCAACTTTTGGGCCCGAGCCTTTTCACTATGTAAATCG
>DUTQ01000124.1 GCA_012841995.1 Thermoanaerobacterales bacterium
GATCAGACCAAGGCCTGTTATTTAGCTGAAGCCGGCGTCCAGGAGACGCTTGCGATGTTGAAACAAGATCCTGACTACAAATACAGTAGCATATGGTTTGATTTTTTATCAAAGAATCATACACTTGGTGATGGCTCTTATAAAATCAGCATAGAAGATCTGGGAAAAGGTTGTGTTAAAATAAGCTCATTAGCAAATGTCAGTAAAGCTAAAGTTGAAATCCAGGTGGAGGCTTATGCGTCTACTGTAAATCCTGTGTTTTACAATGCACTAAGTGTTGATAATGAAATATTTTCATATAAAATAAAGGTATATGGCGATGTCTATGCAAATGGCGATGTTTCAATAAAAAGTCCTGCAAAGGTTTATGGCAACTTAAAGGCCACGGGTAAAACAACAGGTAAATCAAATGTTTCTGGCAAGGTTGAAGACGACGCTGTTTGTATTGATTTCCCAGACTTTGAGGAAGATGTATATAAAAAATCCGCTAAAAGACGCTATATCGGAGATTATTTTGATGATGAACTTTTTATCTCTGATGTAATGTTTGTAGATGGAAATGTAACGGTAAATTCTATAGGAGGCGATGGAGCTTTATATGCTACGGGTAATATATATGTCAGAGACGGTAGAATAACAAAAGGCGGATCAGGATATCCACTTATAATTTCACCAAAAGGGATAATACTAAAAAACTGTGGAGAAAGCGAGAAATTAAGAGTCAGCGGAATTTTGTTTTCTAAAAACATCAGTTTTCCTAAAGGAGAAAACGTATTATTAAATGGCTCTGCCATAGCTGAAGATATAAACCTCAACGAGAATATTGACATATCCTATGATACTGCAATTTTAAACAACAAAAAATACCTGCTTCCCGGTTGTTCTAAAGTGCATGTATATATACTCTCATGGTATCAAAAAGGTACCAACTGAGATAACCCCGCGATTTTTTTCGCGGGGAGGAGGTAAACCTTATGAGCTTTTATTCTTCAATATATGAGCAACAATAATCAACCACTGTCTTTGGATTGGCCTTGTAGCTTGAATCTGCCGGTATTGTAAAGGAATCTCCTGCTTTGACGGTTCTCCACTCACTTTCTCCTGGCAGCAATACATCTAATTCACCTGATGTTATCTCCATAATTTCTTTTTGTTTTGTCCCGAACTCGTATTCGCCTGGGAGCATTATGCCTAGAGTTTTTCTTTCACCACTGGGCAAATAAAAGGCCCGGCTAGTGACCTTTCCATCAAAATAGATATTAGCTGCTTTCTCAAGGGAAACGTTATCAAACTTCATTTTTAAATTAGCCCCTTTCATAAATATTATTAACATTTAAGTATATATATTAAATTCTATAAAAAACTCCAAAATCCTCCACAATTTTGTAAAATCACAATAATTTGGCTAAACAAGTTAAATCAAAGATTTTATAACAGTAAACTAAAAAACTATTGCATATCTATTCAATATGATGTATAATTATCAACAACAATTAGAATTAGCATTGACCGTAAATATTCACCAGATAGATAATCGCCACTGATGACTTTGTTTTGAATATTTAGTAATAAGTGGCATTCTAATCGAGTGATATAGGCAGCTAATATTTATATGACTTGGGAGGAGAAACGATGAAAAAATTAAGCAAAATAATAGTATGTGGTTTATGCTTGATGTTAGTGTTAGGTCTTGTTGCCGGCTGTGGGCAGCAACAAGCAGGTAATGAACAGGAAGAGGAACAGGGCGAAAATCAAGAAGACAAGAAGGTATTGGTTGTTGGGACTTCACCAGACTATCCGCCATTTGAATTTGTAGATGACAAGGGAAATTATGTTGGTTATGATATGGACCTTATAAGAGAAATTGGCAAACGCTTGGGGATGGAAATAGAGATTAAGGCCTTGGAATTTGACAGCTTGATAGCTTCAGTCAAACAAGGCAAGCTTGATGCTGTAATATCTGCTATGGGGCCTACACCTGAAAGACTTGCAGAAGCCGACTTTACTGACCCATATTATGCTGCAAAACAAGGTGTTCTTGTAAAACCGGGCAGTGATGTTAAAATAGATACAATTGAGGATTTACTGAAATACAATTTTGCTGTTCAAACCGGAACGACAATGCATACATGGGCATCAGAACAGATTGAAACTGGAGCCGTCAAAGAAGAACAAGTAAAATGCTATACTGATGTAAATGTAGCAGTACTCGACCTTAAAAACGGCCGTGTTGATGCACTTTTTCTCGACCTTCCGGTAGCATGGAGCAAGGCAAAAGAGGCTAATCTAGAAGTAACACTGGAAGTAGACCTTAAAACTGAAGAACCTTGGGGAATTGTTGTGCAAAAGGGAAATGACGAACTTAAAGAAAAATTAAACGGTGCCTTAAAAGAGCTTAAAGAAGACGGCACATTGGATAAATTGGAAGAAAAGTGGATAAAACAATAATATAATGTCGGGATGAGATAAATGAGCATGCGATATACAGAAGTTTTTAACTCTATTCCCTACCTCCTTCAGGGGGTAGGGACCACCCTTGAAATTACAATATACGCCCTATTTCTAGGGGCGTTTTTTGGCTTGCTTTTAGCTCTCGCTAGGGTTTATGGTGGGAATATAAGCAGGCGATTTGCTATTCTCTATAGCCGAATAATCCGCAGCCTGCCGCTGTTGGTTATTCTGTTTTTGCTTTTTTACCTTGGCACAGAGGTTATAAATTTTTCAGAGTTTCAAGCCGTAATCCTGGCTTTGGCCATTCACACAAGTGCATATCAATCGGAGATATTCCGCGGATCAATACAGTCTATAAGCAAAGGGCAGATGGAGGCTGCTTTAGCCCTTGGCATGAGCAAAACTCAAGGCATTTTTACAATAATTTTACCACAAGCCTTAAGGAGAGCCATTCCTTATTGGGGCAATGAAGCATCTATCGTATTAAAGGACTCGTCCTTTGCCTATGTGCTTGGAGTACTTGAGATTTTACGCCGTGGCGAATTCGTCATAGCACGCACAGGCCAGGCATTAATTACCTATATTATCGTCGGTATTATTTATTTGATACTTACATCTATATTGACAAAATGTCTATCTATCGGTGAAAGAAAGTTCAGGATCCCAGGTTTATGATATAAAGGTGATAAACAGAAAGGTGAATAATATGACAAAGCCAATACTGCGTATACAAAATTTGCATAAGAAATTTGGTTCTTCAGAGGTTTTAAAAGGTTTAAATCTCACCGTAGATGAGGGAGAAGTTGTTGTCATAATTGGTCCAAGTGGCACGGGAAAAAGCACGCTGCTTAGGTGCATAAACAGGCTAGAAACTCCTGATTCCGGTGAAATATATCTTGAGGATCAAAAGATAGAGCACGGGAAGACCAATTTAAGCCGTATGAGGCAAAAAATAGGGATGGTGTTTCAGGACTTTAACCTATTTAATCACTTGACAGCAATACAAAATGTGGCAATAGGTCCTGTAAAAGTCAAAAAGATAGATAAAGCAAAGGCAATGAAAGCTGCTGAAAGGGAATTGGAAAGAGTGGGGTTAAAGGACAAAGCCAATAGCTATCCTGCAGAGCTTTCAGGTGGTCAAAAACAAAGGGTGGCCATTGCAAGGGCCCTTGCAATGGAACCAAAAGTCATGTTGTTTGATGAGCCTACATCAGCTCTTGACCCTGAACTTACAGGGGAAGTCCTGGCCGTTATGAAGGATCTGGCTAAGGCCGGTATGACCATGGTAGTTGTAAGCCATGAGATGGGATTTGCAAGAGAAGCAGCTCATAGGATTGTCTTTCTTGAGGATGGTATAGTTTCAGAAATGGGAAGCCCTGAAAAGATCTTTAACAACCCGGAAAAACAGCGCACAAGAGAATTTATCAGTAAAATAACTAGTCTTTCGGGCGAGGGGAGTGCATAGGATGTTAGAACAAATCAATTTTTTCATATCAATCCTGCCAAAGCTGTGGCAAGGCCTGGTCGTATCACTACAATTGAGTGTAGGTGCACTTGCCTTTGGGCTTGTAGTTGGTCTCCCCATGGCCCTTGCACGAACTTATGGAAAAGGTGTTGTAAAATCCATTGCCGTTTTCTACATTGAAATAATTAGAGGTACACCAATGGTGCTTCAACTTTTTTTGATTTATTTTGGGCTTGCCGATGTGGGATTGGTTCTTGATAGAGTAACTGCTGCAATTCTCGCCCTTGGCATTAACAGCAGTGCATATCAAGCGGAGTATTTTCGCGGTGCCATCTTATCTATTGATGATGGCCAGATGATGGCTGCAGAGGCATTGGGAATGACGAAAAGACAGGCAATAATTAACATCATTCTTCCACAGGCATTTAGACTTGTACTTCCACCATGGTCAAATGAGCTCATATACATGGTAAAATATACATCTGTTGCGTTTCTCATAGCTGTTCCGGAACTTATGGCAAGAGGTAAAATGATTATAAGCAAGACCTTTAAACCCATCGAAACGCTATTTTGGGTTGGTGTAATTTATGTCATTGTACTGTCGCTAATAGCAAAAATAGTAGATATAATCGAAGATAAGGTCAGTATTCCAGGTTTTCAAATGAGCAGAGAGGAAATCTAGAAGTTAAAGCATTTCTTTATATATATCTTCTATAAAAAATCTCCCGTCTATTTCCATGAAATTTAAAATATTGTCAAGCTGTTTATTTACGTGTTTACTGCTATTTGATACACACGCCATTCCTATAACAGCTCGCCTTTTATCATCCATTTTTTCAACTTCCGCTATAGATACATTGTAGCGGTTTTTTAGTCTTTCTATTATACTTTTTACAACCTGTCTTTTTTCTTTTAAGGAAAAGATATCTCCAAGAAAAATCTCAACAGTCAATAAACCAACTATCATTTATTATCCCTCCAAAATTACAAATAATAAACCACTCTATAAGCATATCATAGCTCAACAATTATATTATAATAAAATAAAATAATGACAAATGGTGTTGAATTGTAATAAAATAAACTATGGAATTTTAAAAGGAAAGTTAGGAGCAACTAAAATGAGTAATCTTATATTGGTAGGGATAATATCTTATTTTATCGGCAGTATCTTATTTCCCGTAGATGGCAAAAAAAAGCATGTTTTGGATTTTACCAAAGGTTATCTCATATTATTTTTCACCGGGCTCTTTATTGATTCAGGGCTATCGTATGTTTTAGCATCAATGGGTGCCCTTGCGGGCCACAC
>DUTQ01000012.1 GCA_012841995.1 Thermoanaerobacterales bacterium
CTTATTTTAAAAAAATAATAATAGATTGGAGGAGGTAACGTTTGTCAAGAATTTTTGATCGAGTAATGGATGCTATAGATTTAGAAACTTTTCTCGTATGCAAGGATGAAGAAGAAGGCAAGAAAATATCAATGCAGATAATGAATGAATTGGGATTTAATGATATAAGCATCGTTTTTATACAACACCAAGGAACTGGAGCAAGGGTAAGGATAAGAGGCTATATTTATAAACCTGGCGACCATTACGGCTGGTTGTTTGAGGAAAAAAGAATTGGAGGGTAGTTAATGTCAAAAAAAAAGGTGCTGTTAGTTCCTCTAGATCCGGTGCATGATATTGGTTTAAAGATGATTAAAAGGGGTTTGGAATGCGCTGGTCATGATACTCTACTATTACCGCCTGACCTACCCTTTGAAGAAATAATAAAATCAATTATAGATAATAAAGTTGATGTAGTTCTTGTAAGCCGTACACTGGGCTACGGTGTTGCTGAAATTTTGGGAAAGTTTATTGATTTAGCTGAAGCAACTGGAATTAGAGATAAAGTGGTAATTGGCATAGGTGGTATGGCAATAAGACCTGAACTTGCTGCAGAGTTGGGATTTGATGCAGGATTTGGCCCTGGTACTACGGTAGAACAAGCTGTGGCTTTTGTAGAAAAAAGGGAATATATTGAAGAAGGATATCAAAATACCAAAGTAAAAAAAGACTTAACACAAGGTTACAATTATACATTTAAAAATAAAAATATAGAAAAACTGTTGGATTTAATTGTAGAAAATATATTATCATATGTAAAAGATAAGACATCCAGTGGAATTATAAGAGCAGAGTTGAGAAGAAAAATAATTGAAACTGATAATGACGATGAAAGACAAAAATATAGAATTGAATACAGCAAAATGTGTGATGAACTATTAAAATTATTTTATGAATCGGGAAACTATAGGGAAAAAACTAGACCACTAACTAAAACAGAAATCGATGCAATAGAGTTATATGTCAATGAAGTTAATTCAAAAATAAATCCATTAAAATTGCAACATATAAAACAAAATCCTGTTGTTTTTATTCAATATGGCACAGGATGTCCTTTTATGGATATAGCTCACATAAAATCCTGTGAAGCCTGGGGGGCTGATGGTGTTGTTCATTTTGATCCATCATGGGGAGCTAGAACTGAAGGTCTTTTTGAAGGATATATAACACATGAAGAAGATGGTTCTGTAATAACATACGAAAACTTAAAGCGTATTAAGAACTCATTAAACCCTTATACTTTATGGCAGGTAAGGGCTCATAGAGGGCTTAATACACCTGAAACTGTTCTGCTAGCAGGTAAAACCGGAGCAGATCTTACCAAAATAAATATTGCTTATGGTTCTCTTGGAGGTGGAACTGACCCTGAAAGACTTACAGTAGATGCTGTTGCATCCTTAAAATATGCTGCTGAATTTGGTATGCCATATGATGTGGTTACAAACGAGGAATTATGTGGAGTACCGGCATACAAAGCTTTTGCAGGTATGCTCATAGTTTCTAAACTTGGCTTGAAACTGGGAGCAAAGCCGATTTTACAACCTCTATTTTGTCTATCACCTGAAGTTATGGTGAGTGGCCAAATGGAAGATAACTATGTGGATTTTAATGCTGCAAAGATTCTATGTTTAAGAAATATTTTGGATGCCCCAATATGGTGTGGCGCACCAATAGGATTTTTAACTCAAACAGAAGATAGAGTTCAATCTTCTTTAGTTACTGCATTACATGCTGCTCTTGCTTCATCATTAGGCGTTGACGGCATTTCAATAGCATCAGCAGATGAAGCATTTTCAGGTGGCCCCATAACTATACCAGCAAGGATAGATACATTAAGAGCAACTCAATCAAGTTTTAGATTTTTTGGTCATTCAAGTATATGTCCAACTAATTTATCTGAGAAATGGGCCAAAGAAATAGAATATGGCATCGAACAAGTTTTAGAGTCCATATCAAATCATGGTGATTTTGTGGATTCCCTTTATAAGGGGTTTTTAGGCAGTGTAGAAGAAGGTGCATACCCAGGCCGAGCCGGCAGAGGCACAGTCATTAAAAAATAATTTATGGGGGAATCTAAAAGTGAGTTTTGTCCTAGGAATAGCAGGAACAGCAAAAAACACAGGTAAGACAACAACAACAGCAGCAATTTTACGTGCCTTATATGATAAAAACATCTCAATAGGCTTAACAAGTATAGGCTACGACGGAGAAGAAATCGATAATATAACGGGGTTACCTAAACCCCGTTTTTTATTAAAAACAGGTCTGATAGTGGCTATTGCAGAAACTTGTATTAAAGTTAGCAAAGCCAAGTTTAAAATAATAAAATCTACAAATATAATGACCCCTTTAGGTAGAATATTAATAGCAAAGGTTATAGAAGGCGGCATGGTTGTGATAGCTGGACCTAATAAAAGTATAGAACTCAAAACTGTATTGGATTTTTTAAAACAAAAGCTTGGATGTGAATTAATTATTGTTGATGGTGCCCTAAACAGAATTGCTCCAATGAAAGAGACAGATGCCATTATACTTGCAACTGGAGCTGCTAGAAATACCAATATAGACGCTCTCGCGTATGAAACAAAGGCTATTTGCAAGTTGTTTAATATAAATGAGGCAAATTCAAGAGAAAAAAATTTGGTTTTAAATCATGACAAAATAACAATTATCAGCCAAAACATAAGAGAACCTTTCACATTAAAGTATTCCTCATTATTGGATGAGACTACGGTAATTCAGATATTGAGCAAAATAGATGACGCCAAGATTATTTATATTCCTGGCATGATACCACATACGATGTTTAGAAAATTAAATAATATGGTTAAAAATCATTGGCAAAATAAATCCCTTTTGATAGGAGATGTTTTTAAGTTATTGGCGGGAGGAGAAGCACTCGAAATAATCAAACAAATTAATGCAGTATATCGTAACAACGGGGATGTTAAAGTAACAAAAAAAATCTCTTTACTTGCTGTTACAGTCAACCCTTTTTATCCTCTGTTTAGATTTGATAAAAATAAGTATGAAGAAGGTTTTGTAAATAGCCACGTACTTTTAAAAAAGATGAAGGCTTGTATTGAAATACCTGTTATTGATGTTAAAAATCAGGGACCGTCGGTAATCACAGATATACTTTATAGGAAAATAAAAGACAACTAAATATTAAAATAGTATAATAAAATAATAGGTTAAGCAGGAAAATCTTTTTTATTGTTTAATATAATAATGGGAGGAGGATAAATTGCGGCTTCAAAAATTCATGGCGAAATCAGGATTGGGCTCTAGGAGGGCATGTGAAGAAATTATAAAACAAGGTCGCGTTGAAGTAAATGGAAAAATTATAAATAAAATGGGAATGAGTGTTAATCCCGAAAAGGATAGAATTAAAGTTGATGGTGAATTAATACAAATAAGCACTGAAAAAATTTATATATTGATGAATAAGCCAACAGGTGTGATAACTACTGTAAATGACCCTTTTAACAGGCCTACGGTTATTGATATGCTAAAATCTGTCAAGGAAAGAGTTTTTCCTGTTGGCCGATTAGACAAAGATACTGAAGGACTATTGATTTTAACAAATGATGGAAGCTTAACATATAAAATAACACATCCAAAATATGAAATTCAAAAAACATATAGACTTGCA
>DUTQ01000125.1 GCA_012841995.1 Thermoanaerobacterales bacterium
CGCGGGTTCAAGTCCCGTCGGTTCCGCCATTTTTCTTCCCAAGCGGACGTGGCTCAGTGGTGGAGCATCGGCTTCCCAAGCCGAGGGTCGCGGGTTCAAATCCCGTTTTCCGCTCCATATGTAATATATTCCGGCATTTAATGATGATGCCGGTTTTTTGTTTTCTCAAATATTACCGAGCTAACGGCCTTAAAGAGTAATAAAAGACCAAGTTATAGGAAAGGGCATTTTGGTGTTATTGGCTGGCATAATGATGATAATTAAAGTAATATATAACATAATATACATATTAACAGCATATTTACTGTTTTAGGAAAGCAGGCAGTAATTAAAGGAAATTAATCATATTTATAGAAATGATACAAATAAATGTTTTGAATATTTTATGGCTTGTTGCAATAAACTTTTAAAACAAAATGATTTGGAGGCAGGGCTTTGAACAAGAAAAATATTTATATATTTGGCATGGTTTTTTTAATAATAGCTGCCCTTGTTTTTTATGGGTTTTATGTGCGAGATTCTTATAGCGAGGATCCGGCATCGGCCATATCAGAAAATTGCAACCGCTATAATATCAGTGTAATTTTTAATCCAGATGAAAAGATCATAAATGGTGTTCAACAGGTATCTGTAATTAACAACTCTTCAGACGAGTGGAAAGAGCTATATTTTCATCTATATCCAAATGCTTTTAAGACACTGGATAGCTGCCCCTTTCCCAAAGAGGAGATAGAAGCGGCATATCCAAAAGGTTTTTTGCCAGGTTTTATAGATATAGAAAAGATTGAAACCAAAAATGGCTTGTTGAAGTTTGAAATAAATGATACTATATTAAAGGTACAATTGCAAAAACCGTTAAAACCCGGTCAACAGGTACAAATCTCCATGGAATTCAAAGACTTGCTTCCTCCTTCCCTAGGCAGATTTGGCTATGGCCAGTACAGTTTCAATATCGCAAACTGGTATCCTATTCTAGCTGTATATGATGAAAACGGGTGGAATAAAGACCCGTATTATCCAATAGGTGACCCCTTTTACAGTGATGTTGCGATTTATGAAGTTAAGATAAAGGCTCCCAAACAATATGAAATAGCATCTACAGGGAGTGTGGAAGAAAAAAAGGAAGATGGTACTTGGTGTAATTGGACATTTAAAACCGGTTTGGTAAGGGACTTTGCATGGATTGCCAGCGATACCTTTAAAACTTGCACTGATAAGGTGGGTAAAACAACTATTACATCTTATTATCTGCCAAAAGATGCTGCAAGTGGCAAGAAGGCATTGGATTTTGCAAAGAATGCCATCAGCTTTTTTAATGAATATTTTGGGGTTTATCCTTATAGCAATTATTCTGTTGCGGCATCTGATTTTTACATAGGCGGCATGGAGTTTCCAAATTTAGTAATAATAGGTGAGCAATTATACGGCCAGCAAGATATATTAGAATACGTGGTTGCACACGAAACAGCACATCAGTGGTGGTATGGCATTGTGGGAAACAATGAAATAAAAGAGCCGTGGCTTGATGAATCCCTTAATGTTCAAAATAAAGCACAGTCGA
>DUTQ01000126.1 GCA_012841995.1 Thermoanaerobacterales bacterium
AAAAATTAGGCGACATCAAGAGAAGAAAGTTCTTCACCGTGCTTGCTCAAGTTAGCGTCAGATGACAATGCTTGTTTTATTAGAAAAAGGGAAGAGGAACATCCATCTTATCCCCATCCTATTCCTCCCAGCATCTGTTCCTCTTCCATTTTTTCTTCCCTTTTTCTAATAAAACAAGCATTGTCATCTGACGCTAACTTGAGCAAGCACGGTGAAGAACTTCCTTCTCTTGATGTCGCCTAATTTTTATATGTTGCATATGTTGTAAATAGTATGATTAATTGATAAGATTTAAATGTATTATTTATTGTAAAATTATGTAGCAATATAGAATATAGAGGAGGGTGGTTATTGATGCCTAGAAAGAAAAGAGTTTGGTATCCGGGGGCTGTTTATCATATTATGACTCGCGGGAATCGAAGATCAGATGTATTTAAAGACGAAGAAGATTATCAAGTTTATTTAACGGTTTTAAGACAAACCATGGAAAAATATACATATATTTTATATACATACTGTCTTATGACAAATCACATACATCTGCAAATAGAAACTAAGGACATAGAGATATGGAAAATCATGGGGTATATAAACTCCAATTACACCAAGTATTTTAATAATAAATACAATGTTGTGGGCCATCTATTTCAGGGAAGATATAGAGCTGAATTAATTGAAAGTGACGCCTATAATCTTCAAACAAGTAGATATATACATCTAAATCCGGTAAAGGCATCTATGGTGGATGTGCCCCTTGAATATAAATGGAGTAGCTATGGTGTATACATGGGTCAGGCAAAGAGTGAGATTGTAACTGATGAAAAGCTATTATCTTATTTTAAAGATAATAGCAGGCAATTATATAAAAATTATGTGGAATCTAAACTTATAAATCAAGAAATCGACAGAGAGATTGCAAAGGCCATGGAGGTGGAATAAATGGCGTCGATCATCAATAGCTTTGCCATATCCGGGATAGAAGGATATTTGGTTGAAATAGAGACAGATACCATTTATGGACAACCCTCCATTTCTATAATTGGGTTAGGGGATAGGGCAATTAAAGAAGCCAGTGAACGGATACAAGCAGCCATTATCCACGAAGGTTATGAATTTCCCAAGATGAAGATCGTAATAAATTTGGCACCAGGAGATATCAAGAAAAAAGGGTCTCATTTTGATTTGGGCATGGCCGTAGGGCTTTTGATGCAGTCTAATCAATTTGTGCCAAGTATAGAAATAAATAGCTTTGGCTTTATCGGCGAATTATCTTTAAATGGCAAATTAAGGCCATGCACTGGTGTGCTGCCAATGGTTATAGCGGCAAAGAAGACGGGCATAAAAAACATTATTATCCCTTTAGAAAATGCTCACGAAGCTTGTTTAGTAAATGGAGTAAGGATATATGGTTTTGAGGATTTGAAATCTATAATTGATTTTTTAGAAGGCAATAATGAAACAAAAGCAATAACTGAAAACGCGAATTTAGGGCAAAAACCAGATTACCCTGTTGATTTCAGTGATGTTAAGGGACAGGACATACTAATAGAATACATAGTAGTTGCAGCAGCCGGTGGCCACAATTTGCTCATGGTTGGAACTCCGGGCTGCGGCAAATCCATGATTGCCAAAAGGATACCAACTATTTTACCCAAAATGAGTGAGGAGGAGGCCCTTGAAGTAACTAAAATATACAGTGTGGCAGGACTTTTAAAAAGTAGGGGGAATTTAATCACTCAAAGGCCTTTTAGGGCACCTCATCACAGTGCATCATTGAATTCACTAATTGGTGGTGGCAATAACGCTATGCCGGGGGAAGTGTCATTAGCCCATAACGGGGTTTTGTTTTTAGACGAAGTAGCAGAATTCAGCAAAAAGACATTAGATGCTTTAAGACAGCCTATGGAGGACAAAAAGGTTACAGTATCCAGAGTGAATTATACAAATGTCTATCCAGCAAACTTTATGTTTATTGCAGCAATGAACCCATGTCCTTGCGGTTATTATGGAACTAAAAAATGCAAATGTACCGATTACGAAATATTAAAGTATAGACAAAAAATTTCGGGCCCGATACTCGACAGAATTGATATACAAAAATATGTAAACCCGGTGGATTTTATTGAATTGACGGGAGATAAAAAAGGGATATCGTCAAGGGAGCTAAGGGAAAGGGTAGAAAAGGCCAGAGAAATTCAAAGGATAAGGTATCAA
>DUTQ01000127.1 GCA_012841995.1 Thermoanaerobacterales bacterium
TAGATAATAATAGAGCAATAAAGCGCCCCCGATTTTTAAAAAATCGGGGGCGCTTTATTGCTCTATTATTATCTATCTATTTTAGAGTGTGAATGAATATGCCACTTCTAAGTTTTGGTTCAAACCATGTAGATTTAGGAGGCATTACCAAACCACAATCTGCAATGTTCATTAATTCATCAATTGAAGTAGGATGAAGGTAAAATGCAGCTTTCATCTCTTTACTGTCAACACGTCTTTTTAGCTCTTCGAATCCGCGAATTCCGCCAACAAAGTCAATCCTCGGGTCATTCCTAGGGTCATCTATTCCCAAAATAGGGGCAAATACTCTACTTTGAAGTATAGACACATCAAGACATGCTACTGGATCCCTTTCATTAAAAGTATGTGGTTTGGCCTGCAGACCGTACCACTTTCCCTCTAAGTACAAACTAAAGCAACGCCTCTTTTTAGGTTTGAAAAAGTCATTGCCTTTATAAATTATATCAAAGTCAACATGTAATTTCTGTATAAAATCGTCAACAGAAAATCCGTTGAGATCTTTTATAACCCTGTTGTATTCTAATATATTGAGCTCATCAGATGGAAATAATACTGAAAGAAAGAAGTTAAATTCTTCATCTCCAGTATAGTCTTGATTTTCTTCCCTTTTCATAAGACCTACCTTTACAGCCGCAGCCGCCCTGTGGTGACCATCTGCAATATATATTGATGGAACTTTGGAAAACTCACCTATAATTTCCTCTATTTTTTCCAGTTCATCGATTCTCCATACAGTATGATGAACCCCGTCTTTTGACTTAAAATCATATAATGGCATATGATTTGAAACCCAGTCATTGATAATGCAAGATATTTTATCCCTTTTCCTATATGCCATCATAATTGGACCAGTGTGGGCGTCTGTAAATTTTACATGATTTATTCTATCCTGCTCTTTGTTTACAAGGGTATGTTCGTGTTTTTTTATTACATCATTTAAATAATCATCGATCGAGCAACAGCATACAAGCCCATTTTGAATCATACCGAGTCTTTCAAGTCTATATATATATAGACACTCTTTATGATCCTGAATAAATACATTATTTTTTACCATGTTTTTAAGACTTTTTCCTGCTTGCTCATATACCTTTTTATCATAATGATCCACACTATCTTCTAAATCTATTTCTGGTTTGTCCACATGTAAAAAAGAATACTTATTATCCTTGACTTCTTCCCTCGCTTCTTCTACATTGACTACATCATAAGGAAGAGCAGCAACTTGGGATACAAACTCTTGTTTCGGTCTTAATGCTTTGAAACACTTGATATTAGCCATAATAACCTCCCGGAAAATTATAACATTATATGATAAAGAGGTGCCTTTTATCTAATCTATTTATCCAGCAAATCTTTTAGTATTTTATTGGCCATTTGAGGATTTGCTTTCCCTTTTGTTGCCTTCATTACTTGGCCTACTAAAAAGCCAAGTGCCTTCTTCTTTCCGTTCTTATAATCTTCAACAGATTGTGGGTTTTGCTGTATAGCATCTCTTGCTATTTCTTCCAGTTCTTGTTCATCTGATATCTGTATAAGGCCTTTTTCTTTAACTATATCGTCTGGATCTTTACCTGTATCGAACATTTCTTTGAAAACATCTTTTGCAATTTTCCCGCTTATGGTTCCTTTATCTATCATTGAAAGCATATTTGCAAGTTGTTTTGGCTTAAATATGACATCTTCAATTTCTTTGCCTGTCTCATTTAAGAGCCCCATCAGTTCCACCATAACCCAGTTGCTCACAGTCTTTGGATCATGATAGTGCTCAACACATTCCTCATAAAAATTTGAAAGCTCTTTTGATGATGTGATAACTTCTGCATCATAAGAAGGAAGCCCGAATTGTTCTATATAGCGTTTTTTGCGCTGATGCGGAAGTTCAGGGAGACTTTGCCTGATTTCTTCGATCCATTCTTGTGTCAGTATGACTGGTGGAAGATTGTATTCAGGGGAATATCGGTTATCCACCTTTCCCCTCATATGGACTGTTTTACCTCGTTGTTCGTCCCAGCGACGTGTTTCTTGTACAACCTTGCCTCCGCTTTCTAATATTTCCTTCTGTCGCTTTTCTTCATACTCGATCGCCCTTCTCACAACTCTAAAAGAACCCAAATTTTTAACTTCAACTTTTGTTCCAAACTCACTAGAACCCTCCGGCCTTATGGATATATTGAGATCACATCTAAGGGAGCCTTCCTCCATCTTACAATCAGAAACCTCAGCATACTGAAGTAATGTCTTCAAATTATTTAGGTACTGTGATGCTTCATCAGCAGATCTTATATCAGGTTCTGACACAATCTCAACTAATGGAACACCTGCACGGTCTAAATCCACCTGAGAGTATGGCTTTCCTTCCTCATGTATAAGTTTTCCAGCATCTTCTTCCATGTGAAGTGTATGAACCCCTATGGGACGTATATGGCCATCAGCTGTTTCTACATCAATATGCCCATTCCTCGCCAGAGGTATTTCATATTGTGATATTTGATATGCACTTGGCATATCAGGGTAAAAATATATCTTCCTGTCAAATTTCGAGAACTCAGCCACCTCACAATTTAATGCCAGCGAGGCTTTAACAGCATATTCCACTACACCTTTGTTTAGCACAGGTAATGCTCCTGGCATACCTAGGCAGACTGGGCAGCAGTGTTTATTTGATTCTGTGCTAAATTCATTATTACAACCACAAAACATCTTTGATTTGGTTAAAAGTTCCACATGCACTTCTAATCCTATCACTGTTTCATAGTTCACAACTATCCCTCCTCATATAGCAGGTCTTTTCTTCCAAAAATCTGTAGCCTGTTCAAAGGCAAATGCTGCTTTAATCATTTCAGCTTCGTTAAAGGCTTTTCCAATGATCTGTAAACCTATGGGTAAATTTTCCGAGAA
>DUTQ01000128.1 GCA_012841995.1 Thermoanaerobacterales bacterium
ATGACATCATAATCCGCCCATTAATTACTGAAAAGACAATGTCCATGAAGGAAGAAAACAAGTATGTTTTTGAAGTTGCCAAAAATGCTAACAAAACAGAGATTAAAAATGCTCTAGAAACAATTTTTGGCGTTAAGGTTGAAAAGGTAAATATTTTAAATATGTTAGGTAAGCAAAAAAGGGTGGGTGCCCATATAGGCAGACGCCCAAGTTGGAAGAAGGCTATTGTAAAACTTAAAGATGACAGCAAATCAATAGAATTCTTTGAAGCACTTTAATTGAACAACGCAAACTCGAGATAACCTAGCAAGAAGGAGGGAATGATGTGGCTATAAAGAAATACAAAGCGACAACGCCCGGAAGAAGGTTTTTAAATGCCCTGACATTTGAAGAAATCACTAAAAAAGAACCCGAACGCTCATTAGTTGAAATACTTACAAACAAAGCGGGTCGGAATATGCAAGGGCGAATGACTTCAAGACACCGCGGCGGCGGCCACAAGCGTAAATACCGGATAATAGATTTTAAAAGGGATAAGGACAATGTGCCGGCAAAGGTTGCATCCATTGAGTATGATCCAAATCGTTCGGCAAATATTGCGCTTTTGACATATGTTGATGGGGAAAAGAGGTATATTTTGGCTCCATTGGGCCTTGCAGTAGGAGATGAAGTCGAATCCGGTGAAAACGCAGATATTAAGCCGGGAAATGCACTACCGCTTTCAAAGATTCCTGTGGGCACAATGGTTCACAATATTGAACTAACCCCTGGAAAAGGTGGACAAATGGTAAGGGCAGCGGGAGCTTCAGCTCAACTCATGGCCAGGGAAAACGGATTTGCAACTTTGAGATTGCCTTCTGGCGAGATGCGCATGGTCCATGAAAACTGCAGAGCCACAATAGGCCAAGTTGGCAATATAGAACATGAGAACATTTCTATTGGTAAAGCAGGTCGCTCAAGATGGTTGAACAAAAGACCTCATATTAGAGGAGTTGTTACTAACCCCTGTGACCATCCACATGGCGGTGGTGAAGGTAAGTCACCAATAGGCAGGAAGAGCCCTGTTACACCTTGGGGTAAACCGACTCTTGGATATAAAACCAGGAAGAAGAAGAAAAAATCAAATAGATATATAGTAAAACGCCGCAAGTAAAAGAAGGGAGGTATATTAATTGAGTCGTTCTACAAAAAAAGGCCCCTTCGTTAACGAGAAATTGTTAAAGCAGATAGAAGAAATGAATAAAAAGCGTGAGAAGAAGGTTGTAAAGACTTGGTCTAGGGCTTCCACGATTTTTCCAGAAATGGTAGGCCATACGATAGCAGTCCATGACGGAAGAAAGCATGTTCCAATATATATTACAGAAGATATGGTAGGGCATAAACTGGGCGAATTTGCTACTACTAGGACTTTTAGGGGACACGGGGCCCATACCGAAAAAGCAACAACGCTTAAATAGATTTATGTTGTAATTCCTGGTAAAGGAGGTAGTGAACTTGAAAGCTAAGGCAGAGGCAAGATATGTTAGGATTGCCCCGAGGAAGGTCAGGGTTGTAATGGATCTGATCCGAGGCAAACAGCTTTCCGAAGCACTTAATATAGTGAGATTTACGCCAAAAGCGGCTTCGCCGGTGTTGGAGAAACTGCTTTTGTCAGCAGCTGCTAATGCAGAGAACAATTATGAAATGAACAGAGATGCTCTTTATGTTGCTGAATGTTATGCTGATCAAGGCCCGACATTAAAGCGGTTTAGACCCAGGGCTCGAGGAAGAGCGACGATGATCAGGAAAAAAACGAGTCATATAACAATAATATTGGAAGAAAAGGAGGGATAAAACTTGGGTCAAAAAATAAACCCCCATGGGCTAAGGGTAGGAGTAATAAAAGATTGGAGTTCTAAATGGTATTCAAAAAGGGATTTTGCCGATTTACTTTATGAGGATTTTAAATTAAGAAAGCACGTAAAAGGGAAACTCTACAATGCTGGAATTTCTGCAATTGAAATAGAAAGGGCAGCTAATCGCATAAGGGTAACTATTAAGACGGCAAAACCCGGGATGGTTATAGGTAAGGGTGGAACAGGTGTTGAACAGCTCAAGGATGAACTGGAGAAGTTAACAGACAAACAAGTATCTATCAATGTAGTTGAGATAAAGAACCCGGACATAGATGCTCAATTAATAGCTGAAAACATTGCTTCACAGCTGGAAAGGCGTATCTCATTTAGAAGAGCTACAAAGCAATCAATTTCAAGAGCTATGAAATCAGGGGCAAAAGGAATAAAGACAATGGTTAGCGGTAGATTGGGTGGTGCTGAAATAGCAAGGTCGGAGATGTATCATGAAGGATCCATTCCACTGCAGACCATCAGAGCCGACATTGACTATGGGTTTGCCGAAGCTTATACCACCTATGGTCGCATAGGTGTGAAGGTTTGGGTGTATAAAGGCGAAATCCTTCCTGTTAAGGATACTCATAAGGCAGTGGAAGGAGGAGAAAAAAATGTTGATGCCAAAGCGAGTGAAGTATAGAAAACAACAACGTGGAACGATGAAAGGTAAAGCACACAAGGGAACACAGGTAACATATGGTGAGTATGGTCTTCAAGCTTTGGAAGCTGCCTGGATTACAAGCCAGCAGATAGAAGCTGCTAGGGTTGCCATGACTAGGTACATTAAAAGAGGCGGCAAGGTATGGGTAAAAATATTCCCTGATAAGCCGGTTACTCAGAAACCTGCTGAAACCCGTATGGGTAGCGGAAAAGGCTCTCCTGAACTATGGGTGGCAGTAGTAAAGCCCGGGCGGATAATGTTTGAGCTGGGCGGTGTGCCAGAAGAGTTGGCAAAGGAGGCTATGACCCTTGCTGGACACAAATTGCCTATTAAGACAAGGATAGTAAAACGTGTGGAATTAGGCGGTGATGAAAGTGAAGATTAATAAAATAAGAGATCTCTCCGATACTGAGCTTATGCAAAAGGAAAAGGACCTCAAAGGAGAACTTTTCAACCTCCGGTTTCAGGCAGCTACTGGCCAGTTGGATAATCCCAGAAGGATACGTGAAGTAAGAAAAACTATAGCACGAATCAAAACCGTCCTTACAGAACGTGAGTATGAAAATCTAAAAGACAAGCAGCGGCAAGTGAAATAAAAAGGAGGGAATTTAAGTGGAAGAACGCAACAATAGAAAGGTCCGCATCGGCAGAGTAGTAAGCGACAAAATGGATAAGACAGTTGTTGTGGCAGTAGAAAACCTTATGCAACATCCGGTTTATGGAAAAACCGTCAAGAGGACAAAAAAGTATCATGCACATGATGAAAACAATGAGTGTCAAATAGGCGATATCGTTAAAATAATGGAAACAAGGCCTCTTAGCCGTAATAAGCGCTGGAGACTGATAGGAATAGTGAGAAAAGCCCAGTAGGGAAGGGAGGTTATTGTCATGGTACAGGTTCAAACAAGACTTAATGTAGCTGATAATACTGGTGCCAAAGAGTTAATGTGTATAAAAGTTCCGGGCGGTTCAGGACGTAAGTTTGCCAATATTGGCGACATCATAATTGCTTCAGTTAAAAATGCAACACCCGACGGCGTTGTTAAAAAGGGAGACGTTGTAAAAGCAGTAATAGTCAGAACAAAAAAGGGTTTACCTCGTCCGGATGGTTCATATATTAGATTTGATGAAAACGCGGCTGTTATAGTAAGCGATGATAAAAACCCCAGGGGAACTCGTATATTTGGTCCTGTAGCTCGTGAACTTAGAGAAAAAGATTTCATGAAGATAATTTCCCTGGCACCTGAGGTTTTGTAAAAAAGGAGGTGTGCTTTTTGGCTAAGGTCCATGTAAAAAAAGGCGATAATGTTGTTGTGATTTCCGGTAAAGATAAAGGGAAGAAAGGTAAAATTATAAAGGTATTTCCACGGGAGAAGAAGGCAGTTGTTGAAGGTATAAACATGGCTACAAAACACGCAAAGCCATCTGCTGCTATGCCTCAAGGCGGTATAATGCATTTTGAGCTACCTATTTACACATCAAAGTTAATGCCCATATGCGGAAAATGCCAGAGTGCTACTAGAGTAGGTCATAAGATTTTATCAGATGGCACGAAAGTCAGAGTATGTAAAAAATGCGGAGAGGTTTTAGATAAATAGCTAGAAGGGAGGTAATTACGTGTCAAGGCTAAAAGAGAAATACGAAAAAGAGGCAATACCAGCGCTACAACAAAAGTTTAATTATAAAAACGTGATGGAAATTCCAAGATTGGAAAAAGTCGTTGTAAACATGGGTATAAGTGATGCTAGAGAAAATCCAAAAGCCATTGAAGCGGCTACAAATGACCTTGCTACAATTACCGGACAAAGGCCCGTTGTTACAAAAGCAAAAAAATCTATTGCCGCATTTAAGGTTAGGCAGGGTATGCCAATAGGGGCTAAAGTAACGCTGAGATCGGATAAGATGTATGATTTTCTTGATAAACTGTTTAATATAAACTTACCGAGAGTTAGAGACTTCAAGGGGGTATCCCCTGATGCTTTTGATGGAAGAGGAAACTACACTTTGGGAATTAAGGAACAATTGATTTTTCCTGAAATAGATTATGATAACATCGACAGAATTAGGGGTATGGATACGCGCTTCTTCATCTGTTTCAGC
>DUTQ01000013.1 GCA_012841995.1 Thermoanaerobacterales bacterium
CACAGCTGCAGTTAAGAATCCTGATTTAATATACAATGCTGCAAAGGAATTTGGGAGTCAGCGTATAGTGTTGGCATGTGATGTAAAGAAAGTTAATGAGGGCTGGGAAGTATATATTGGCGGTGGCAATATAGCAACAGGAATCAATGCATTAGAGTGGGTACAAAAGGCAGTAAAGCTTGGAGCAGGAGAGGTGCTTTTAACAAGTATAGAAACAGATGGAACAAAGGACGGCTATGATATAGAGCTTTTAAGCGCTGTTTCTGATTGTATAGATGTACCCATAATAGCCTCAGGTGGTGCAGGTAAGTTGGAACATTTCCGCGATGCTTTTACTCTTGGCAAAGCAGATGCGGCGTTAGCTGCTTCGATTTTTCACTTTGGCACTTACAGCATTTGTGAAGTAAAACAATACTTGCGACAAGAAGGGATTGAAGTAAGGCTATGAATGAATACACTGTATTAAACGATGTCAAATTAAACTTTGATGAAAAAGGCTTGATACCAGCAGTGGTCCAAGATTCAAATACAAAGGATGTACTTATGGTTGCTTACATGAACAGGGAAGCATTAGAAAAGACAATAAGCACAAAAAAAGCATGGTTCTACAGTAGAAAGAGGCAAAAATTATGGCAAAAAGGTGAAACGAGCGGGAATTTTTTGATTGTAAATCAAATCCTATATGACTGTGATGAGGATACACTTCTTTTAAAGGTAGAGCCAAAAGGCCCTGCATGTCATACTGGAAATGATTCGTGCTTTTACAGGAAACTTTTTTCTTCAAATAATCAAGAAGACAAAAGCAGCATCGATGGGCAGAATATTGACATTATATACGAATTAATAGATGTAATCGATTCAAGATTTAAAGAAGCCCCTGAAGGATCTTATGTAGCCAAACTATATAAAGGCGGCAGAGAAAGAATACTGAAAAAAGTTGGGGAAGAGGCTGCTGAAGTTATCATAGCTTCAATGAGTCAGAAAAAGTCTGATACTATATACGAAATTGCGGATTTGATTTTTCACCTTCTCATTTCCATGAGGTATGATAAAATCTCTATGGAAGAAATAATGATTGAGCTAAAGAGAAGAAGGAAATAAAAAGTAAAATTAGGGAATTGACATTTGCTAATTGTAATGTAGCCAAGATAAAAACAATGATATTTACAAATATAACAATGTAGCCAGATATTCAAAGAAATGAAGAGTTATAAAGCGTATAAAACAAGTAAACGCAGGTCATACTATTTAATGATTTTTGACACATATAAGATTCTAATGTATACTATGTAATGTCTTATGGGCGAATAGCTCAGCTGGGAGAGCACATGCCTTACAAGCATGGGGTCACAGGTTCGAGCCCTGTTTCGCCCACCATAAGCGGCCCAGTAGTTCAGTTGGTTTAGAACGCCAGCCTGTCACGTTGGAGGTCGAGGGTTCAAGTCCCTTCTGGGTCGCCATATTTGCCTTGGTAGCTCAGTCGGTAGAGCAGAGGACTGAAAATCCTCGTGTCGGTGGTTCGATTCCGCCCCAAGGCACCATGGTTATGCGGAAGTGGCGAGGATTTTCAGTCCTCTGCTCTACCGACTGAGCTACCAAGGCTGATATAATGGCGACCCAGATGGGACTCGAACCCACGACCTCCAACGTGACAGGCTGG
>DUTQ01000129.1 GCA_012841995.1 Thermoanaerobacterales bacterium
CGATTGGGCACCGAAGGAGTAAGCGGAAGTTTGCCGTGAAGCTCTCAGGTAAAAAGGACCGTATCCAGACATATCTCTGGAGAGCCGCAAGGCACCGAAGGAGCAACTCCCTTATTGAAGGGAAGAATCTCTCAGGTTATTTACAGAGGAGTAAAGGCAGACACCTTTATTTCTCTGTTTTTTATTTCTATACGGAGATAAAAGGTGCCAAGGATAAAAAAATAAAAAGGAGGAGGTTATTTACATGATTGAGCTCAATGCTGATAATTTTGACCAAGAGGTAATTAAATCAAAAACCCCCGTTTTGGTGGATTTCTGGGGTCCAAAGTGTGAACCGTGTAAGGCTTTAATGCCAAAAGTCGAGGAGCTTGAAAAAAAATTTGGTGACAAATTAAAATTTTGTAAACTCGACACATCTAAGAATATGAGACTTGCAATTTCTCAGAAGGTAATGGGTCTTCCGGCAATCGCAATCTATAAAGATGGGCAGAAGGTTGACGAGGTTAAAAAACAGGTAACTGTTGAAATGGTTGAGGAAATGATTAAAAAGGTGGTCGGTTAAATGAAACTGGAGCTTGCAAGTTTCTATGTAAAAGACATTCAATTTTGCGAAAAAACAGAATTTCGCGATGGCATATTAAAGGTCAATAAACAAGAACTCATAGAATTGCTCTTGTGTGATAATAGGCTTAAAGACGTAGAACTTGATATAGCACGACCAGGCGAAGAGACAAGAATCATTCCTGTAAAAGACGTCATCGAACCTAGAATAAAGGCTTCTGGGAATTCAGTATTTCCTGGGTTTTTGGAAAAACCGCTGACGGTTGGAGAAGGCAGAACACATGTCATGAAAGGAATGGCTATTGTAACATGTGGGCGTATTGTAGGTTTTCAGGAAGGCATCATAGATATGACAGGGCCTGGAGCAGATTACACCCCTTTTTCTAAGCTATTGAATTTGGTAATAGTAGCAAATCCGGCAGAAGGCGTAAGTTCTTATGAACATGAAGAAACCATCAGAATAGCCGGTTTAAAAGCAGCAGACTACATAGCAAAAAGCGTTCAAGATCTTTTACCTGATGATATTAAGACTTATGAGACAAAACCGATATTTGAGTCTATATCGAAATACCCGAATCTTCCAAAAGTTGCATATGTATATCCATTACAAAGCCAAGGGCTCCTTCACGATACCTATGTCTACGGTCTTGATGCAAAGAAAATTGTACCTACATTTATTTACCCGACAGAGATTATGGATGGTGCAATTGTAAGCGGGAACTGTGTTTCGGCTTGTGATAAAAATACCACATATGTTCATCAGAACAATCCGGTGATTGAAGAGCTTTATGAAAGGCATGGGAAGGATATAAATTTCCTGGGAGTAATAATAACAAATGAAAACGTCACATTGGCTGATAAGCAGAGGTCATCAGATTATGCTGTGAAGTTAGCCGAATACATGACACTAGATGGGGCAATAGTAACAGAGGAAGGCTTTGGCAACCCTGATGCAGACCTAATCATGTTGTGCAGAAAGTTGGAAGAAAAGGGCATAAAGACGGTTCTTATCACTGACGAGTATGCAGGTAGAGATGGGGCTTCACAATCTTTGGCAGATGCAGACCCGAGAGCTGATGCAGTTGTAACAGCCGGAAATGCAAATGAGCTTATAGTATTACCTCCAATGAAAAAGATCATAGGTTTAGTAGATGCAGCTGGCATTATAGCTGGAGGTTCTCAAAAATCCTTAAAAAAAGATGGCAGTATCGAGATAGAGCTGCAAGCTATTACAGGTGCTACTTCAGAAATTGGTTTTACCAAGATGAGTGCTGCAACTTATTAAATTAATAAATAAAGGAAAAACAAAAATAATAAGGAGGCATGTGAGATGTTTGAAGGTAAAAAGGTTATTATTGTTGGAGATAGGGATGGTGTTCCGGGACCGGCCATTGAAAAATGTTTGCAGACGACGGGAGCGGAAGTAGTATTTTCTACAACTGAATGCTTTGTGTGAACAGCCGCTGGTGCGATGGATCTGGAGATCCAACAAAGAATTATTGACTTAACAGAAAAATATGGTGCTAGTAATGTAGTTGTTATGTTGGGAGGTGCTGAAGCTGAGGCTTCCGGCATTGCGGCAGAGACTGTAACAAATGGTGATCCTACCTTTGCAGGCCCCCTTGCTGGCGTGCCCCTTGGGTTAGCTGTTTACCACATTGTTGAACCAGAGGTGAAAGAAGCAGTCGATCCAGGAGTTTACGATGAGCAGGTAGGCATGATGGAAATGGTTCTCGATGTTGATGCTATTTCTAAAGAAGTAAAAAAGTACAGAGACCAGTATTCAAAATATACAGCATAAGTTAGTTGGAGGGAGGGTCTGTTATTGGGAAAGTTCAGAGTAGTCCACTATATTAATCAATTTTTTGGTCAGATAGGTGGAGAGGAAAAAGCAGATATCCCGCCTCAAGATAAGGAAGGTCCAATTGGACCTGGTATGGCATTTAAAATGGCTTTAGGTGATGAGGCGGAAATCGTTGGTACGGTAATATGTGGGGACTCATACTATAACGAAAAAAAGGATGTTGCAAAAAACGAAGTCCTTGAAAGAATAAAGAAATACAATCCCGATCTCGTAATTGCAGGGCCTGCTTTTAATGCAGGACGCTATGGTATGGCATGTGGCAGTGTATGTAAAGCAGTTATTGAAGAGCTTTCTATCCCAGCTGTAACGGCAATGTACCCGGAAAATCCGGGGGTTGAGGTATTTAAAAAAAATGCGTATATACTCGAGACTGCAGCTTCTGCAGCTGGCATGAGAAGTGCAGTCCCTAATATGGCCAAATTCGCATTAAAATTGCTTAAAGGTGAAAAGATAGGCACTCCAAAAGAGGAAGGGTATATACCAAGAGGCATAAGGAAAAACATTTTTGTTGAGGAAACAGGAGCGAAAAGGGCTGTAAATATGCTTGTAAAGAAGTTGAATGGAGAGCCCTTTGAAACTGAATATCCTATGCCGGTCTTTGATCGAGTTGAACCTGCACCAGCAGTGGAAGATATTTCAAAAGCCACCATAGCATTAGTTACATCTGGAGGCATAGTGCCAAAAGGCAATCCCGACCACATTGAGGCCTCAAGTGCATCTAAATTTGGAAGATATGATTTAGAGAATATTGAATACCTTACACCAGAAGACTTTGAAACAGCCCACGGCGGATATGATCCAACATATGCCAATGAAGACCCTAATAGGGTACTTCCCGTAGATGCTTTGAGGGACTTGGAAAAGCAAAAGGCAATAGGAAAACTTCACAGATATTATTATGCAACTGTAGGGAATGGAACTGCGGTAGCTGATGCAAAAAAGTACGCTGAAAACATAGCTAAGGAGCTTATTGCTGATGGTGTGCAAGCGGTTATACTTACATCCACATGAGGGACTTGTACTCGTTGCGGCGCAACGATGGTGAAAGAACTGGAAAGAGCAGGGCTACCTACTGCACATGTTTGTACAATCGTCCCCATTTCACAAACAGTGGGAGCAAATCGCATAGTGCCTGCAGTAGCTATTCCACATCCCTTGGGGGACCCAACACTGAGTAGGGAACAGGAAAAAGAAAAGAGGCTTAATATAGTTGAGAAAGCCCTAAAGGCAGTTCAAACACAAATAGATGAACAAACGATTTTTGAATAAATTTTTCGCAAAGTGAACGGTTTCTGGGATATAAACCGCTCTGGAGAGCACTTAAAGCGAATTCTTTAACCGGCAAAACCTGAATTTGCTAGTATGTGATCCAGAGCGGTTTTGCTTAAAATTCTTTATTTTGTGAAGGGAGGATTTTCTTTGAATAATCCTGTGATATCTGGTGCCGGCTATATTTTAGTGCATGTGCCAAATATAATGATGGAAGCCGGGACAACACAACTTTTGGAAAAAGACAATGCAAAGTCGGATTACTATCAGAAAGCATTTGAACATATAAGAGATTTTGAAAGCGCATTGGCTTATGCACCAAACCAAGTGTATATTGGAAATATAACCCCTGATGAATTGAATAATGTTGAAAGGCCTTGGTATGAAAATCTTTTGAAAGATCCGAAACGCTTTGGTCCTTTTGGGGAAATACTTCCCGAAGATGAATTCTTTGGCCTGATGGCTTCATCTGACTCATTTGACCTTGTGGTATTGGAAGAAGGCTTTTCCAAGGAAATTAAGGATAAACTTTCTAATCACCCGCTCATGACAGAAGAAGAACTGGGGAGGATAAAGACAGGAGCTAAAATCCAGACGATTGAAGAATTGGTATATGAACACGATGCCATTCCATTAAGATACAACAATCAGATAGTAGGTTGTGTTAAAAAAGCTCATGACAGAGATGAAAACCTAAATGCCCACACAATGCTTGAAAATACTGCTACAAAGGCATCAGCATATCTTGCTCTAAAGCATATGATTAAAAATGCGCAAATTGCAGCTCAAGATATTGATTACATAATAGAGTGCTCAGAAGAAGCGTGTGGAGACATGAATCAGCGGGGCGGAGGTAATTTCGCAAAGGCTATAGGCGAATTAGCCAATTGTAGCAATGCTACAGGAGCTGATATTAGGGGATTTTGTGCAGCACCAGCGCATGCCATAGTGAATGCTGCTGCTCTTGTTTCAGCAGGAATATTTAAAAAGGTTGCTGTTGTGGCAGGCGGAGCTGTAGCGAAACTGGGCATGAACGGAAGAGATCATGTTCACAAGGGATTGCCACTATTGGAAGACATGCTTGGAGGCTTTGCCCTTCTCATAGGCGAAAATGATGGAAAAAACCCTGTAATAAGGACAGAAACAATTGGACGTCATACCATAGGTACAGGTTCATCTCCCCAAGCGGTGATTCAATCTATAGTTTACGATCCCTTGGATAAGCTTGGCTATAAAGCAGAGGATATAGATAAATTTGCCCCTGAACTGCAAAACCCCGAAATAACCGAATCTGCCGGAGCGGGTAATGTGCCAGAAGCCAACTACAAGATGATTGCTGCATTAGCAGTAAGGCGTGGGGAAATTGAAAGGGCAGATATGACAAGCTTTGTTGAAGAACACGGGATGCCGGGATTTGCTCCTACTCAGGGCCATATTCCATCAGGGGTACCTTATGTTGGATTTGCTCGAGATGCCATTCTTCAGGGTAAGATGAAAAAAGTTATGATCATCGGCAAAGGCAGTCTATTTTTAGGTCGCATGACAAATCAGTTTGATGGTATTTCATTTATTATGGAAAAAAATCCGGGAATTACTCAAAAGGCAGCAAAGCCTGCTGAAGATGTATCAAAATACTTGGCTGAAGCCTTCAGGGAATTCGCAGATTACCTTAAGACAAGGGGGGAGAGCGATGGCTCTCAATAAAGCGAACCTGTTTTACCAATTGGCGGATTCACTTGAAGGGAAAGCTAAAAAGAAACGATTAGGTCTAACTGCAATTGGAAGTGAACATCCGTCAGAGATGCTCGTATCTGCGGCAAGTGATGCCACAAAATCATTGCAAAATGCAGAAATTGTTGTCTTTGGTCCTGAAAGAGCGCTAATAGATTTCGATAACATTGAGAAAGTTCCAGTAAATAGTTTAGAAGAAGCTCATAGGAAAATGGAAGAAATGCTTGACAAAGGGCAGCTTGATGCTGCAGTTACCATGCATTTCAATTTTCCCATAGGTATTTCTACCATAGGTAGAGTTATAACTCCAAGCCGTGGTAAGCCCATGTTTATTGCTACTACAACTGGCACCACGGCGACAGACAGAGTTTGCTCTATGGTTAAAAACGCTATATCAGGAATAATCGCGGCAAAAGCGTCGGGCATAAAAAACCCCACAATAGGGATTCTTAACCTTGACGGAGCACGGCAAACCGAACGAATTTTAAAACAGCTTGCAAAAAAGGGTTATGATATAAATTTTGCCAAGACACTTCGGGCTGATGGTGGCTGTATTATGAGAGGAAATGACCTTCTTGCAGGTTCATGTGACATAATGGTGACAGATACCCTTACAGGTAACCTGCTCATGAAGATTTTTTCTGCATATACTACAGGTGGAAATTATGAGGCATTAGGTTGGGGATATGGGCCTGGTATTGGTGAAAACATGAAGAACATAGTGCTTATCCTATCAAGGGCATCCGGGGCTCCGGTAGTAAAAGGCGCATTGGAATACGCAGCAGAAATGGTTTGCGGGGACCTTTTGGAAGTAGCCCGTGAAGAATATGATAAATTAAACAAATTGGGTTTCAATGATATATTAAAATCTGAATTAAAACACGATTTATCGGATAGCTCGGTGAAAGATAAGATAATAAAGTGCCCTCCAAAGAAAGTGGTAACACAGGAGATTGCAGGAATTGATGTTCTTCAGATGGAAGATGGTGTAAAAGCTCTTTGGCAAAGCGGGATATATGCTGAAAGCGGAATGGGATGTACAGGGCCTGTTATCCTTGTTGCAAGTGAAGATCAAGATAAAGCGATAAAAATATTAAAATCTGAAGGTTATTTAATTTAAGCAGTTAAAACTTTATTAAAATTCCATCTGAATTAAGTAACTTTGTAATTTTCCAACAAAAACACAAAATAAGCCTCAAAAAAGCACAATTCTCGACACGATATATGGTATAATAATTTAAATAAAGTATATATTGGCAGGATATATGTTCTGCCAATATATTTTATTTATAAAACTAATTAATTTTTTAATGTGAAAAGATATTTTTAGGGGGCTTGTATGATGTTAACACAAGAAGAAGTACAAAAACATCTTTATGGATTATTCGACAAAGTTACTGAATCTATTCCTGATAAGGATGGTTTAATGAGAGCTAATCTAGATTATTTAATTAATCTTTATTATGGTACAACAAGATGGCCATACATGCAGGCTGAAGTTGAAAGATTTCTTGAAAAAAGGGATTTGGTAGGTCTGGGTTTATATTTATTTAAACATATAAGTAAATATAAGGAATCTATTGGTAGCAGAGGAATATAAAGTGAACATCCGGGTTGGTTGCTTATTAAAAGTAAACAACCCGGTTTTTTTATTTCTTTGTTTAACTCGTTCATATTTTTAACATTATTATAGACTAGCGTGTAAATTATGAACATTCAGCATAAACTAAATTAGGAAAATAGCATGCATATAATAATAAACAAAAAAATAAAACATGGCAGATACAATGATAAACAGTATAAGATGTAAGTAACATAAAATCAATGTAGCAGCTGCAATGGCACAAGAATTGCAACTACTATGTAGTAGTAACCAATATATTAGTAGTAACCAATTAATTTATGTTACATAAAGAGTGTTTTATGGGGGTATGTCTGTGAAAATTGTAAAAACAAGGCCAGAGCTTTGCAATGGTTGTATGGAATGTATGTTGGCATGTTCCAAAACATTGTATAAAGTGGAGGATCCTGAAAAATCTGCAATCCGAGTAAAAAAAGTAGATAAAAAGTCTGATGAATACGAGATTCATGTTTGTGATCATTGTGGTGAATGTATTCCCGTCTGTAATACGGGGGCAACATATAAGGCTAATAATAAGACAGTAAGATTAGATAGAAAAAAATGTGTTGGATGTTATATTTGTGTTGGATTTTGTCCAAGCAATGCCCTGTATTATCACAGTGATATTAATGAACCCATCAAGTGTATTGCTTGCGGTTCATGTACGAGAGCATGCCCGACGGGCGCAATTTTCATGGAGGAAAAATAGTTTCTATAGTTTCTAATGAAAGGGGTTGTCTAAAATTACTCAAAAACTTTTAGAGATGAAAAAAGCTCATAAAGTTCTACAAAAAATGGAATATAGGTTTGATAAAGTAGAAAAAGGCTATGCAAATCAGACTCTTTATATAAATCTTTCTGATAATACCATTAAGTCAAAACCGGTTACACAGAAAATGAAGGATATATTTACGGGTGGCAGAGGTTTTGGGCTTTGGCTGCTGTGGAATGCAGTTTCTGGGGATACAAAATGGAATGACCCTGAAAATGAGATAGTTATTTCCAGTGGCCCCATAGGAGGCATCACTCAGTATCCAGGTGCGGGGAAATCATTAGTGGTGACGATTTCGCCTACTACTGGTTCAGTAGTGGACTCAAATGTAGGAGGATATTTCGGACCATTATTAAAATTTGCTGGTTGGGATGCTATTGAGATACAGGGAAAAGCCGAAAATGATGTCATAATTTATATTGATGGAAATAATGGCTATGTAACTATAGAAGAGGCACCAGAAGAAGATGTGGATTCACATCTTGCTGCAGAGCAATTCACTGACATGTATGCCGATAACGAGGAAGACAAAAGAAATGTAGCAGTAGTATCTGCCGGGCAAGGTGCAGAAAATACACTTATTGGTGTTCTGAATTTTTCATTTTACGATGTGAAGCGGCAAGTTGCCAGACTGAAACAGGCAGGTCGAGGTGGCACAGGTTCAGTGTTTAGAGATAAAAAGATAAAAGCTCTTGTTGTCAAGTATAAAGGAGTAAAAGGCGATAGTAATGGGCCTGTAGACAAACAAAAGATTATAAAAGCAGGAATTAAGATACATAGAGAAATCCATGACTTGGATAAAGATCAATGTAGAATGAGAGAAGTAGGAACTGCTCACTTGACAGAGATAATGAATGACTATGACTTACTACCTACTATGAACTATCAATATGGTTCTCATCCTGATGCTATAAAACTTCATTCAGATATATTTAAACAAAAATATTTCACTCAAAATATGGCCGATGGCTGCTGGTACGGGTGCTCGCTTGCATGTGCCAAAGGCGTAGATGATTTCGAGCTAAAGACCGGTCCTTACAAGGGACAAAAAGTGTGTGTGGATGGTCCAGAATATGAAACCGTTGCAGGATTAGGGTCTAACTGTGGCATTTTTGACCCAGAATTTGTTATAGAAGGAAACTTCTACTGTGACACTTATGGAATAGACACAATCTCTACTGCAACATCCATTGCTTTTGTAATGGAATGCTACGAAAAAGGCATCATAAATAAAAAAATAACAGGTGGTCTGGAACTTAATTTTGGAAATAAAGAAGCGGCAATGGAGCTAATTCATCAGATGGGGCAAGGCAGAGGATTTGGTAAAACTGTTGGTTTGGGAATCAGGAGAATGAAAAAATTATTTGCTGAAAAATATGGGCAAGATCCTAGATTGTTAAACGACATAGGTATGGAAGCAAAGGGAATGGAGTATTCTGAATATGTCACAAAAGAGTCGCTTGCTATGCAGGGTGGATATGGGCTTGCCCTAAAAGGTGCCCAGCATGATGAAGCATGGTTGATATTCATGGATATGGTTAATAAGCAAATTCCAACTTTTGAAGATAAAGCTGAAGCACTCCACTATTTCCCCATGTTTAGAACATGGTTTGGGTTGAACGGTTTATGTAAGCTCCCTTGGAACGATATTGAACCTGCAGATAATGCCCAAACTGATGAACCGGCAAAAGTACCAGAGCATGTACAAAATTATGTTGATGTTTTTAACGGTGTAACTGGAAGAAATGTTGACAAAGATGATCTAATTATACAGTCGGAAAGAGTATACAATTTTCAAAGAATATTCAACCTTAAAATGGGATATGGAACAAGGGAACACGATGCAATACCATATCGCTCAGTTGGGCCTGTTACAGTAACAGAATACGAATCTAGAGCTGAAAGATATGACAAACAATTAAAAGAGCTGGGATACGATATTGATGGAAAATCTACAAAAGAAAAAGTGAAAATACTGCGCGAATACAGGGAAGATCAATATGAGAAGCTTTGTGATGCAGTCTACAAGCGCAGAGGATGGACTAACAACGGGGTGCCTAAATTAGAGAAAGTTAAAGAGCTTGGTATAGATTTTCCTAATGTAGTTGAGCTTATAAGTAGGTATCAATAAAGAAATAATAAGTTCCACCATGCATTATTAAATGAGAGAGATAAGAAAGGGTTATTGCAAAACAAAAGATTATAGAAGGTGATAAATAATAGCGGTGAAAAAAATTGGTATGAGCGCTATTACTTGTCACCATTGAAATCTCAAAGCTTAAAAAGGGAGCATCGCAAACTCTTCCTTAAAAAATGGGGACCTGTGTAACGCAAATTATCTAAATATTCAAGTTGGAAGCAATCTTCGATCTTTATAAAAAAATTTACAAACTAAACATTATTCCTTCAATAGGAGGTGTAAAATTAACATTTTATATATTAAGATTTCGTAATATAGGAATATTAAACGTTAAGTAAAAATAATAAGGGGGTATTTTTTATGAAAAGCATAGCTGAAGCAGTAGTAATTGGTGGTGGTGTACATGGATGTTCCGTAGCATATAATCTTGCAAAAAAAGGTATGAAAGATGTAGTTTTATTGGAAAAAGACTATTTAGCAAGTGGCGCTACGGGAAGGTGTGCTGCCGGGATAAGACGCCAGTTTGGAACTGAAATAAACTGTCTGCTCATGAAAGAAGGAATGGAGATATTAGAAAATCTGAATGAAGAATTAGGATGGGAAGGAGATCTGGAAATCACTCACGGAGGTTACATTTGGCTGGCTTATAACGATTCTCAAGCGGAACAGCTGATAGAAAATGTAAAATTGCAAAATAGCCTTGGCATAACCGATTCAGTATT
Organism: Thermoanaerobacterales bacterium; assembly: GCA_012841995.1. Taxonomy (GTDB): domain Bacteria; phylum Bacillota; class Thermosediminibacteria; order Thermosediminibacterales; family Tepidanaerobacteraceae; genus DUTQ01. The sequence continues at coordinate 10,681 of DUTQ01000129.1, forward strand.
CTTAGGTCCTGAAGAAATAAAAGAGATTGCACCATTATTTAATACAGATGGAGTTGTTGGTGGATCCTTTAACCCGAAAGATGGTCACGCAAATCCATTCCATATTGTATTTGCCTATGCTAATGCAGCAAAAAAACTTGGTGTAGAGGTAAATACTCATACAGAAGCAACAGATATAAAGATCATGTCTTCAGGGCGCTTTAAAGTTACTACTAATAAAGGAGCTATTGAAACACCTATTATAGTTGTTTGTGCCGGAGCCTATGGCAAAAAGCTTGGTGCCATGGTTGGCTTGGATATTCCTGTATATCCTGAAAGACACCAGATATTTGTGACAGAACCGATCGAGTATTTCTTACCGTGTATGTTTTTATCATCTCAACACGGAACTTATTTCAAACAAAATCCCAATGGAACCATATTAATGGGGGTAGGAGATCCGGAAAATGAGCCAAAAGAATTCAATATAGATGCCAGTTGGCCATTTATAGAAGATGCAGTTAAAAAATTTGTATTTCATATGCCAGCTATAAAAGATGTACGCATAATGAGGCATTGGGCCGGGCTTTATGATATGACTCCAGATTCTCAAGCCATTATCGGAACGACTCCAGTTGAAGGATTTTATTTAGATTTGGGTTGGAGTGGCCATGGTTTTCAGATGGGGCCTGTTGTAGGTAGACTTCTTACAGAAATAATTACTGAAGGTAAATGCCATTTACCACAACTTGAGATGTTAAATTTAAGAAGGTATGAGACAGGCGAATTAGTGTTTGAACCTGCATGTGTATGATTTTGTTATATATTTAAGATTGATTACGATTTAAAATAATTAAAGAAGTCCTAGTTTACCTCCTTAACTTATAGCAACTTATAACATCCTGGCCTATCAACTGGAAAGGAGGCATAGTATGGAAACTTCTGCATGGGTAATGTGTATATTCTATGTAGTCTTAATTGGTGGTGGTGCAGTCTATACATTATATCGTTCAATAAAGAAGGATACAGAGAGTTGGTAAATGCAGAGAAAAAATATTAAGTAAAGGAGGGGAGGCTTAAATGATTGATGAAAAAACGGAATTAGTGATTAATAACTGCGAAACCGAACAAAGGGAAGTTTGGGGTTCTAGGTTTGGATATATGATGGCAACATTAGGTATGGCTATTGGATTAGGGGCTATGTGGCGATTCCCATATGTAGTTGCAATGAATGGTGGAGGAGCATTCGTATTCGCATATATTATAATTTCACTTCTTATAGCGGTTCCAGGAGCAATAGCAGAGGTCTCTTTTGGTAAATGGGCACGCACTGGGCCTGTGGATGCTTTTCAAAAAATATTAGGTAAAGGAGGCAAGGTTATAGGCTCCATTGTTCCTCTTGTTCCATTAGGAATGAACATGTATTATTTAGTTATAGTTGGATGGGTTTTAGCTTATATATTTTTCACCATTACTGGAAGTTGTATGAACACAGAATCAGTTGCCTTTTTTGCAGAATTTATCGGTAATAGATGGGGCCAATTTGCTTGGGCGATGCTTGCATTAGCCCTTACAGCGATAGCATGTTTAGGTGGTATAAAAGGTGGAATTGAAAAAATATGTAAATACATGCTTCCATTGCTGTATATTATTTTGATAGTGTTATTAATAAGGGTATTGACACTTCCAGGCATTGTTAAAGGGATTGAATATTATACAATACCTGATTGGAAACAATTGCTTAAACCAGAGCTATGGGTTGCGGCACTTGGCATGTCTTTATTTGCCATGGGATTAGGACCGGCATTTTTACTAACATATGGAAGTTATTTACCCGAAAAAGCTGATTGCACACTAGATATTTTGACAGTTGCAATTTGGAATATATTAGGTTGTCTTATGTCCGGATTTATTATAATACCATCAGTTATTTTATACAATTTAGATCTTGACACAGGGCCCAGTCTTGTCTTTACTGTATTGCCAAAAGTATTTAAGCAAATGCCGGGCTCATCACTTACAGCATTTGCCTTCTTTGTAGCACTGTTTTTTGCTGCATATTCTTCAGGAATAGCCATTATGGAAGTGCCTGTAACAGCTATAATAGATAGTTTAGGGTGGGAAAGAAAAAAGACTGTTTTGACGATATCATTAATAACTGCAATAGGTATAGTACCATGTGTTTGGAGTGATACTTTCTTATTGAAATTTGATTATATTACTTCAAACTTGGGTTATACACTAGCTACAACCCTTGTAATAATTTCATTAGCTTGGTTTTACGGTGCGGAAAAAGTAAGAGAAGAATGGTTAAATCCTACAAGTGAAATAAAACTGGGACCATGGTACGATTTTTTATTAAAATATATAACTACACCTGTTTTGATATATCTGCTATATGAGGCTATAAAAGCCGCTAGGAATCTCTAAAGCTTTCGTAAGGAAATAGAGCTTTAAAGTTATTGTTAGGTTAGGCAGAAATGCTTTTATCAAATTATTTGATATATACTGAA
>DUTQ01000130.1 GCA_012841995.1 Thermoanaerobacterales bacterium
CACGGGGATATTATGACAATTAATTTAAATAAAGAAAGTTTTAATACAATCATGTGTTACTCGGTTTTTCCCCATTTAAATAACCAACGCCTTGCTATAAGCAAGATGTGTAACCTTGTTAAGCCTTCTGGTAAGGTTATCATATGCCACTCACAGAGCAGGGAAAAGATAAACAACCTTCATAAAAAGTCTGCAATTCCGGCAATTTCTAATGACTATCTGCCTAGCGCATCGACTGTATCGGGATATTTTAAAGAGCAAGGGATGAAAGTGCTACAACAAATCGATAACACTGAAATGTTTGTTGTATTGGCCCAAAAAATAGTTGCAAAAGCAAGAGAACCGTATCTGCGCGTTCCTGCTACGTTTGACCCTTGTAGGGGCGATCTTTGACCGCCCGCTTTCACATAGCGGTCTTACTTAAAGGGATCGTCTGCTAATTTAATAGTTGATTTATATGTCTAATAAAAGAAGAGAAATCCTGCAAGTTATTTTGCAGTATATTAAATACCTCTTTATTATCTACTTCGTCATAAAAGTGGACTATTCTATTTCGAAATTTAGCCATTAGTTTATATATGTCAGCGTCGCTTTTGGGAATTATATTTGCTTTATACAGAATTTCGAAGGTATCACGGTAAGTTTTGGGAGCTCCAAGCCCCTGCCGTGAGATAATGTGGTTGCCGATATCCACCATTGCTTCTATAGCAGTTTGAAGATTGTATTTCGCAGAATCAAAATTTTTAAAATCCATTGTGAATTCTTCTAAACAAAGCTGTGCAAGGGTCTTTAACTTATTGATGCTTTCTTCAATTACTCTGATTTTATCTAATATCCTTTTTTTATCTACTTGAGCCATAGTTTAAATTCAACCCCTCTGCAAAATCATCATAAAATTTTTTCAATATAAGCCCATAATCCCCATAAATATTGAAAACTTTCTCCTTATAGTCTGCAAGGGCTATTTCATCGCTACAATATAGCAGTTCGCCTGTATACAATACTTGATGACATATATCTATATCTGCCTTATTTAAATTAACAACATCAATATCATCTCTTGCGAAAATTTCACTTATATCTGATTCAATCTGAAGTTCTTCAAAGAGTGAAGGGCGATTTTTAAATAATATCGCAAAATCTATATCGCTAGCAGCATGTTGGTCATTTGTACCATATGAACCAAAAATATATGTTGCAATTATATTTTTGTTTTTAACAATATAACATTTTAATTCATTGATTTTATCTTTTATTTTTATTAGATTTCTTCTCAATAAAACCACCCACTCTTTTGTATAAGCTCAGAATTTTAACATATTCTCATTCTAATTATAACAGAATAAAGCAAAATTAACCATCAGGGTTGTAGCGTTTCAGCAGCAGTGAATTTGTAACTACAGATACAGAACTCAATGCCATGGCAGTTCCACCCATGATCGGCGTGAAAACGCCGAATACCGCCAAAGGTATCGTGATTGCATTATAAATAAAGGCCCAGAAAAGGTTTTGCCTTATTTTTCGTAAAGTCTGGCGTGCAAGCCTTATAGCCACCGGTATTGTTTTCAAATCCCCGCTCATGAGAGCAACTGAGGCACTTTCCATTGCCACATCGGTTCCAGTGCCTATAGCCATACCTACATCAGCAGCAGCAAGAGCAGGAGCGTCGTTTATACCATCGCCAACCATTGCCACAACCTTGCCGGCAGATTTTAATCTTTGCACCACATCAGCCTTGTTTCCTGGAAGTACTTCGGCTATAACATTATCAATACCCACCTGCTTTGCAATTGCAAGTCCTGTCCGCTTTTGGTCACCTGTCAACATTAAAACTTCAATCCCCATTTGCTTTAGTTCAGAAATAGCGCTTTTTGCATTTTCCTTAACCGTATCTGCAACAGCTATGAGCCCAGCGACCTTATTATCTGAAAAGGCTATCATGACAGTTTTGCCCTCTTCTTCCCACTGCTTTTTTTGCTCAACAACTGCTGATATGTCTATGCCACGGGCTAATGCCAGGGCCTCATTTCCTATATACCATTCACGGTTTTTATGGTAAAAGTGAATACCCTGTCCTGCGATGGCCTCGAAGTCACTAATCTCTTCGAGTTTAATATCATTTTGTTTGGCATACTCGACTATGGCTTCCCCAAGAGGATGTTCTGACTTTTTTTCAGCTGAAGCTATGATTCCAAGCAGCTCTTTTTCACTAAAGGGCGGCATGACCACAAAGTCAGTGACAGAAGGCATGCCCTTCGTAATCGTTCCTGTCTTATCGAGAACAACAGTGTCAATCTTTGCTGTTCGCTCCAAATGCTCTCCCCCTCGGAAAAGCACTCCTTTTTGTGCCCCAAGCCCTGTGCCAACCATAATAGCAGTAGGCGTGGCAAGGCCTAGTGCACAAGGGCAAGCCACGACTAGAACTGTCGCCATATGCATGAGTGCAGTTGTAAAATTGGCTTCCTTCAGATACCAACCAAAAAAAGTAATCAAAGCAATAATTATGATTGCCGGCACAAAGTAAGAAGAAACCTTATCTGCAAGGCGCTGCACAGGAGCCTTGGAACCTTGGGCCTCTTCTACCATTCTGATAATATGAGCCAAAACGGTATCATCGCCTACCTTTGATGCGCGAAAAGAAAAACTGCCTTGCCGATTTATTGAAGATCCAATTACCTCATCACCAGGGTTTTTCTCAACAGGTATGCTTTCACCTGTAAGCATGGATTCATCGGGTTCCGGTTGACGGAGTTATAC
>DUTQ01000131.1 GCA_012841995.1 Thermoanaerobacterales bacterium
ATTTCTTTTTGTTATTAAACTTATAATTATATATACCCCGAAAACTCTGCTAATGCAGTTGTTAGTGAAACCCCTCAAACTTCTGTTTCACTGCCTAGCAATATACCCGATATAGTTGAAAAAGCTAGCGATGCAGTAGTTTTTATAGAGTCTACTGTAAAAACCGAATCAACTACAGATCCTTTCTTTAATGACCCTTTTTTTCGGTATTTCTTCGGCAATGAATTCCCCACACAGCCTATGCCAAAAGTCAGCAAAGGTATCGGCTCTGGATTCATTTTTAATCCCGATGGATATATTATCACAAATGAGCACGTCATAGAAAATGCAACTGAAATAACCGTAACCGTCAAAGGCTTTGAAAAACCCTTGAAAGCTGAAGTGGTTGGTAAAGACTTTGACCTAGATCTTGCCATATTAAAAATCAACCCATCTAAAAAATTGCCATATCTACCATTAGGAGATTCAAATAAAATGAGGGTTGGTGAATGGGTAATAGCAATAGGCAATCCTTATAGTTTAGATCACACTGTGACAGTAGGGGTAATTAGTGCTAAAGAAAGACCTATAACTATTTTAGATAAATCCAACCAAAAAAGAGTATATAAAAACCTAATACAAACAGATGCTGCAATTAACCCGGGTAATAGTGGAGGCCCCTTAATTTCTCTAAATGGTGAAGTAATCGGAATAAATACAGCCGTTAACGCTGAAGCTCAAGGCATTGGATTTGCAATACCAATGGATACAGTAAAAGAAGTATTAGATGATCTCATAAAAAACGGTAAAGTAACACGGCCATATATTGGAGTTGGGCTACAAGACCTGACAAAAGACCTGGCTGATTATTTCAAGCTTGAAAAAATAGAAGGAGCTGTAATAACATACATTTTTCCAGAAAGCCCTGCAGAAGTAGCCGGTCTCAAGCAAGGTGACATAATATTAAAGATAAATGACAAAAAAATAGTAAATTCAAATGACGTAAGTGAAATTGTTAAAAAGGCTAAAATAAATGATAAGTTAATGCTCATGATATATAGGAACGGTCAGACTCTGTATAAACCCGTAAAAATAGCAGCAAAACCATAAAATAAAAAAATAAAATTTTATCTTATCCAAAGTAAAATCCCCGAGAGATAGATGCTTTTACTATCTAATTCTCGGGGAGCATACTTCATTTTATAAGCAAAGCGCAACTTGTGATGTCAAAACATTTCGTCCTTTTCACTGTCATACCATTGCTTTTTTATACTTCGGACTGTTTGTAATTCTAAATTCATATCTCTTGCTATTTCATCTTCTTTTATTTCTTCACTGTCAAAAAGCAGGAAAAGATCTGTATAATCCCGTTCTGGATTAAGATATTTTTTCATTCCTGATATAATCCCCTCCATAACTTTTCTACAGTTTATTTTCCCCTTAATTACAAAATATATTAATAATATAAAAACGGGTTTGATGATTTTTCTTGTTCAATAGTAGAGTATCCGCCATGTCCAGGGTATATAGTTATCTTATCACCAAGTGGTAATAATTTACTTGTTATTGATTCTATTAATTGATCGAAAGATCCTCCCGGAAAATCTGTTCTTCCTACTGAACCCGCAAATAAAGTATCACCTGTAAAAACTATATCATTTACTTTTATACATATTCCTCCTGGTGTATGGCCAGGCGTATGGATAATTGTTAAAATTAAATCTCCAACCTTTAATTCTTGACCATCTTTAAGTTCTATGTCTGCTGAAGGATATGTCAGTTCTTTACCCATATATGCAGATAAATTATCTCTGGGAGAAACAAGCATCGAAGCATCTTTTTCATGGATAGCTATAGGTGCACCTGTGACTTCCTTTATTTTTGGTAATCCTCCTATATGATCTTGATGGCCATGAGTTAAAATAATATATTCTAATTCAAAATCCTCTTCTTTTAAAGCATTTAGAATATCTTCTGGATTGCCTCCTGGATCAATTACAGCCGCTTTTTTATTATTATAATCACCAATGATGTAGCAGTTTGCCAATAACGGTCCAACTTGCATGCAATTTAAGTACATGACAAACCTCCCTTAAAATTTTAAAGTATTAGAACTGCTTTTTACTGTCTAACAAGATCGTTACAGGGCCATCGTTGTTTATTTTGACAAGCATATCTGCTTGAAATTGACCTGTTTTTACCTTCTTGATTTTGTTTTTGCAATTCTCAACGAAAAAGGAATATAATTCCTCAGCAACTTCCGGCAAAGCAGCATCAGTAAAGCTTGGTCTTCTGCCTTTTCTAACATCACCCATAAGGGTAAATTGAGATACTACTAACAATTCTCCCCCTATATCTTGTAATGATTTGTTCATTTTTCTATCACTATCTTCAAATATTCTCAAGCCTATTACTTTTTCTGCTAAATATTCAGCATCCTTTTTTACATCTTCATTTCCAACACCTATAAATATTACAAGGCCCTTTTCAATAGCAGCAATCTCTTTTCCATCTACACTGACGGAAGCACTTAAAACTCTTTGAACTACAGCTCTCATGATTTCACTCCTCATTACTGATTCATTACACGCTTAACTTCGAATATACCTGGTATTCTGCTTATTTTTTTCATTACATTTTCCAAGTGTTTTTTATCATTTATTTCAAGAACCAAATCTATGACGGCTATACCATCTTTTGAAGCCCTTGCATTAACAGCATCAATTGTAGTCTTCATCTCTCCGATCATATTGATAATATCCGATAAGACTCCAGGCCTATCAGATGCTGATGCTTCGATTTCCACTGGATACGATGTCTCTTGCAATCCTTCCCAATTTACTTCTATTAACCTCTCTTTATCATAAATATTATTTACAACATTAGGACAATCTTTCCGATGGATAGAAACACCACGGCCTTTAGTAATATACCCTCAATCCAGTGCCTGGAGATAAAAT
>DUTQ01000132.1 GCA_012841995.1 Thermoanaerobacterales bacterium
AACCTAAACACATTTGAAATATAACAGAATCTCAAAGGCATTGAATTATCACTGTAGTAAGTTGCTGCCATACGCGCTATAGATTTTGTGACATCAGGTCTCAAGGCCATTACTTTGCCATTTCGATCAAAAAATTTAAATATATTATCAGAATTAGCTTGTTCGTCTAATACGAATGTTTTTAGATTTTCAAAAGATGGGGTTATAACTTCTTCGTATCCCCATTTTCTAAACACCTCGTTGAATTGCTTTTCTACAATTCTTTTTTTTCTTACAGTTGAAGGTAAAAAATCTTTCACCCCTGAGGGTTTTAAAAATATATCATTCATGACACTTCACCACTTTACCATATTAAATCGTTAAATTATTGGGATGATAATATCATAGTTTTTTACAAAAAGTCAAATTCGATTTCATTGAATATATCATATTTTGCACTTTATATGTAAATATATCTTCCCATTCCTCATCCTTTGCTAGTTATAGTCTTCATTAAATAGTTTTATATACCGGAATTAATTATAAGATGTTTCTATAAACAAGTAAATTCTTACTTTTTCATTGAACGGGAATTTAAATTCTGTTATAATGGGAATGATTTTAGTAGACAAGATTGAAAGGAGTTGTACTCTTTTGAAGGAAAAAGTAAAAGAAGTTCTTGAAAGAATCCGTCCCTCTCTACAAGCTGACGGAGGAGATGTTGAATTAGTTGATGTGGAAGAAGAGACTGGAATTGTAAAAGTTAAGCTTACTGGTTCATGTTTCGGATGTCCTTTTGCAACACTTACATTAAAAAATGGTATCGAAGAATCATTAAAAGAAGAAATACCAGAAGTTACAGAAGTTCAACAAGTTGATTAAAGCAAAACTTATTTCATCCAAAATAAAAGGCAAAAGAAAGAGTTAAACCCTCTTACTTTTGCCTTTTTTTAATTACGCTCTGCTATTTTCAATCTGTAAATGATAAGTATCATTGATTGTAACTATAAATGCATCACTTTCTTGAAGATGCGCTGATCCATCATAATCTATAATTGTGAGTGACGTATTGCTTATTTTAAACTTCCAAAAAAACTCCCACTTAAGATCTAACAGCACTGAAAGAATAGCCCTAATAGGCCCTGCATGAGTTGCTATCAATATGGTCTTATCAGGGTGGTTTTTTGCAACTGCCATTAGGAAATCTGATGTTCGCTCCATTAACTCCGCTAATGTTTCACCATTAGGGGGTTTTACATTTAAAGGATCATTCTGCCATTTTTTCATACTTTCAGGCCACTTATTTATAATTTCATCATAAGTAAGCCCTTCCCATATACCAAAACCAAGTTCTCTCATGCTTTTTGAACAAATAACTTCTAAATCGTGTGGCTCGGCAATTATATTAGCAGTTTCTATCGCCCTATCAAGGTCACTTGCATAAATTAGGTCTATAGCTTCATTTTCAAGCCTTCTAGACAATATCTTGGCTTGCATACGCCCTGTATCGCTTAAAGGCACATTTGATTGACCTTGATACCTGGATTGTTTATTCCACACGGTTTCTCCATGCCTAACTAAATAAAACCTCGACAAACCGAATCATCCTTTACAAATTATGATAAATTGCAATGGTTATAAGTGAAGTGATTTCACTTACCTCATTGATAAAGCCATATGTATCTCCAGTCATTCCTCCCAATTGACTCATTATATATCTGGTAAAACAATACCCCACAATAAAAACCACAAAAACAGTTACAAGACCAATATTCATCATGGTTAGATAACTAGTTATTACAGTTATTATACTTGAAATTATAAATTGACCATAGTTTTTTTTAGACGAAAAGGCTTTACCCATGCCTTTTTCTCTTGCATAAGGAAAAAAGATAATCGCAAAAGTCATCATCCATCTTCCCATGATAGGAGCTAAAAAAATACCCATAGGCGCGTTCTGCTGTAGCAAATGAGCAATTGTAACATATTTAAGCAAGATGTCAAAAACAATACCTATTACACCAAAAGATCCCACCCTGCTATCTCTCATAATATCAAGCTTTTTGTCCCTTTCTTTTCCACAAAAGAGCCCATCAAGGGTATCTGCTAGCCCATCCAAATGCATGCCTCCGGTGAGAAGAATAGATAGCATGACAATAAAGCAAGCCAGGATATTTATTGGCAATATTTGTTTGCCAAGATAAGCTGCCAATAGGCATAGCCCTCCCAACACAACCCCGACTAATGGGAAAAAGGCCGTGGATGAAGACATCTTCTGCTCATCAATTTTTATCTGTGGTAGTGGAACCCTTGTTAAAAACAACATGGCTACATAAAATCCCATTGTGAATTCTCCTTTGATTTAATATAAGATGGTATGAAACATTTAAATATAGACAATAAATATATCATGCA
>DUTQ01000133.1 GCA_012841995.1 Thermoanaerobacterales bacterium
ATAACTTAAAAATATGTTCAATCATGTTTGAACACACTTGAAAAACAGTTTTTAAAAAAAGTTCTAAAAAACATTTGACACAAACAAATTCAAGTGCTATAATAAAAATGTTTTTTAGAATTTTTTTAAAAACTGTTTTTCAAGTGTGTTCAAACGACGAGATATAATATACCATAACTTAAAAATATGTTCAATCATTTTTTTATGGTAATAGTTTATTTTTACCCAACTAAACACACTATTTCTCTTTCTTGCTCTCGTTTTCAAGGAAATTTAATTTGATTTCCAATTGAGTATAGCACGTGGAACTTCACCAATTATGATTGTTTCCGCAATTGGTACATCTGTTCTGACTTCTACATCAGTGCTAATCAGTGGTTGAACTATCCTTATCTCTGATCTGATATCAAGAACTATCTTGTGTCTCGTTTGGTTAATTCCTGCTTCTTCAAACGCCTCAGTTGTGTTTACTTTAACAGTTCCTACCGGATATAAAGATATTCTTATAGGAGGGCCAAAGCCTGCTAATATTTTACTACCGGTTACCATCCCAAGAGGTATTAGTATACCTCCTTCCATCGTTACTTTTTGCAGAGCTTTTACAACCTCAAGGGTTGTTTCTGTTTCTAATCGGTTTATCTCAATTGTATTAACTTGTATAAGTGTAACTTGGCCATTTGAATTTTTATGTATTGAAATCAAATCTTTATATTGTACGTTTTTTGCTATTTTGTCTCTCACTGCTTTATTCACTGCTTCTGTCGCTAGTATCCTAGCTCTTGCCTCAGCAATAGCAAATATGCTGGGGGAAATTTGTTTTTCTACAAATACAAACATCGAAAAAAGTAATAATACTATAAGTATGATTACCAGATAAAATCTAATTAATGCATAGTTTTTGCCTCTTCTAAAAAATGTTCTCCTATACAAAAAAATCCCCTCCAATTATTCTATGATAAATTACAGTAATATGTGTCAAATATCTTATCTATAAAATAAAAATCTTATAGATATAAGCTAATTCAAATTTCCTTTATTTTTTTTGATATGATATAATTTTTGGTATGATATAATATTTTATATCTCTTTTAAGAAGGAGAAACAGGGAGGTTTACAATGGCCAAAAAAAGAAAACAAAACATCTTTTCATTAAAGAATATATTGTTTGTTGTATTGTTTCTTGCGGTTATTTGTTTTGGTGCTGGTCTAGGTTTATTTATATATTATGCAAAAGATGCACCTCAGTTTGATCCAAACAAGCTCAGACCAAGCGCAACTTCTTTTGTCCTTGATGAAAGCGGAAATGTAATTGCTGAATTACACGGTGAACAAAATCGCGTTCCAGTTACAATTGATAAAGTTCCCCAAGACCTAATAAATGCATATATCTCTATCGAAGATCAATATTTCTTTTCTCATAGGGGAATAAATATCAGGTCAATAGTTGGTGCTGTTTGGACAGATATAACCCATGGGGGTATTCGCCGCGGAGCCAGCACAATAACGCAACAAATAGTCAAAAATGCTTTTCTCAACCCTGAAAAAACACTTAAAAGAAAAGCCCAAGAAGCTTGGCTTGCAATACAGCTTGAAAGGCACTACCCAAAGGAAAAAATATTAGAGTTTTATTTAAATCAAATATATTTCGGTCATTTATTTGCAGCAGCTTGTACGCCAT
>DUTQ01000134.1 GCA_012841995.1 Thermoanaerobacterales bacterium
GGTCACCAATATGTAAAATAGTCGCAAATATTGCGGCTTATTTTTTTTAACTCTTTTCCTATATTTAGTCATTAATAGTGTTTTTTGACATTTTTTATTTTATTAATAAAAAAAATAGCAATAAATTATAGACATATAACAAACACAAAAAAGCTGCTATCATAATATGAAAGAAAAAAAGGGTAAATGTCAAAAAATTTTATCAATTAGGTATGCACAATTGACATTTTTTATATTGAACTTAACTTATAATATAACCTACCAATATGAATAGGCAGGTGGACAAGCTTGATAAACAAGACACAGGTTAACTGGAACAATATTGATTGGAATGCTTGCTCAAGGCCAAAAAGCCTCGTTTTAGAAAAAAGTATATTTAGCAAAATAAACATTGAGCACGTTCATGTCAATATCATTGCTTTACTTTTGGGAATGGCTTCAATAAGTGGCTTATACCCTTTTGGCATATCTTATGTAGCAGCATTATCTTTTTATCAGAAAGATTTTTTACCGGCTGCTCTCTTATGTTCGGCTGGAACTGTTATTGCCTTAAGGGATGTAATTGCCATACGGCATCTTGCTGCAATTGTTATCTTTTCACTAGCGTATTTTGCATTAAAAAAAGTCATCAGGAAAAAGATTTATGCTGTTGGAATATTAGTTTTTTGTTCGAACCTTATTGCAGGGACTATTTTTCTTGCAATAAGAGGTTTTTCTCCTTATGATGTTGTAATACTTTTTATGGAATCAACATTGGCGGCTGCATTTACCTACATCATTCCTGGTGGAATGCCGTGGGTTTTTAAAGATGTCTCCACACAAGCTGAAAAGACTATTTGCATAGCCATTTTAGTGGGTGCAATTTTATCAATCATAAGGGGGATTGCTGTTTTTGGTATAAATATTGGAGAGGTTGTTGGAACGATTGTTGTGCTCATCGCTGCATTATTGGGTGGCCCTGGAGTTGGAGCAGCGTCAGGTATAATAATGGGTATAACAGGGTATTCACTCATGTTCTCACCATGGGCTATAGCTGTTTTAGCTTTTGCAGGTTTGATAGCTGGTAGCTTTAACAAACTTGGCAAGGCCGGGGTTATAGCGGGTTTTACATTGGGTTACCTAATCTACAATATGTATATAAACTCTATGGGGGAAATATTGATTTCACTGCCGGTTTTATTTTCCGCCCTTGGAGTTTTTTTGATTTTTCCAAGGTCAGCATCAAAAACTCTGACTAATTGCATGAATGCAACGTATAATGATGGGTTAGGTTATGATTTAAATGAAAGGAAAAGCGATATATTGCTTGAAACTGCTCATTTAATGGAGGAACTAGGTAAATCTTTTGCCGAGCCCCTATATGAGCCAAATGACTTTGGACAAAATTACATAAATTCAGTTTTGTTGGAAGCTCAGTCAAAGATATGTTATTCATGTGGGATGCATAGGATTTGCTGGGAACAGGAGACACAAAAGACAATACAAGCTTTTTATAAACTCGTTGAAAATTATGAGACTAATCCTATGGAAAAGTCGATACCGCGGCTGTTTAAAGCTCGTTGTAGCAAAACGGAGGATTTAATCAGGCTAGTAGAAGATAAAAGCAGTATTTACAACCTGGCACTGCAAAAAAATGTAATTTTAAAAAATAGTTGTGAAGAAATATTAAATCACTTTAAACAATCTGCTCACATAATAAGACTTTTAGCTAACGAAAATTTTATTGACTGCTATGATAAATCTTTTGGCACAAAGCTTTTTGAAAAACTAAAACAAGAAGGTTTAAATCCTAAACGCATTTATTATACAAATGAACATAAAAAAGACTGTATTCATGTTGTCAAACCTGCCTGTAATGGAGAAGAGCACTGTCAAAATATGATTAAGAGTAAAATAGAGCAAATGACAGGGGAAAAGATTTGCGCTGAAGTTATAGAATGCCCCAAGAAGACTTCTGGTACCGAGTGTCACCTTAAGTATTCTTTTTGTGGTTCATTAGAAGTTTCTGTGGGCATTTCGGGAGTTTCAAAAAAAGGGTTTGATGTTTCAGGAGATGGGTTTTCATTTATGAAACTAAAAACAGGCAAATTCCTTCTGGCATTAAGTGATGGCATGGGAGTAGGAAAAAGTGCTGCAAGACAAAGTGAGAGGACCTTGGCATTGTTAGAACGCCTTATGGAATGTGGCTTTTCTTGGGCTACAACACTTAAAATTGTCAATTCAGTTATGTTGGCTACGGGAATTAAAGAAAGTTTTTCTACATTAGATATTGCGTTAATTGATACTTGTGATGGCAGTGTTGAGTTTATAAAGGCAGGTGCTGCTTCGGGCTTCATCAAGCATGGTAACAAAACTACGGTTATAAAAGGTCAAAGTTTGCCTGTGGGCATAATGGATACAATAAACCCGTCTGTTATACATAAAAAAGTTAGATCAAAAGATATAATAATAATGGTAACTGATGGGGTGATAGATGCACTTTCCTCTCAAAAAAGTGGTGAAGATGTTTTAAGGGCAATTCTTTCAGAGATAAAAACCTCCAACCCGCAGGAAATTGCTGATGAAATATTAAAAATGGCAAAAATGTCTGGAAACATAAAAGATGATATGACTGTATTGGCAGCTCTGGTGTGGAAAAGATAATAGCTAAAGTATGCACTAAAGAAAACAAATGATTTCACCGTAATTTCCGCGCTGAAATCGTAGATTAAGAGCAATTTGCTCTTTTTTTATTTTGTTAAAAAACTTAATACACTACATCCTTTATTTTTATTTTGGGTAAAGTTGTAATTAAGTAAAATATGGCTTATTATAAACTTAAGGGAAGCTCATATTTTAGTTTAAGGCAGGTTTTAATTTGAATGGATATAAAAGGTAAGTTTTTGGAAACAATAAAGAAATATGATATGGTAAAAAAAGATGAGAAGGTCTTGGTAGGGGTTTCCGGAGGCCCTGATTCAATATGCCTTTTGCATCTTTTTTATTGCTTGAGGCATGAACTTGAAATAAGTCTAGCAGTAGCTCATCTTGACCATATGTTTCGCGGAAAGGAGTCTGAAGAAGATGCCTTGTTTGTAAAAGAGGTATGTGACAAGTGGAACATACCTTTTTATGGTAAAAGGGTAAATGTGCCAAAATATATTGATAAGACAGGCCTTTCTCCTGAAGATGCAGCAAGGCAAATAAGATACGCTTTTTATAATGAAGTAAGAGATAAAATTGGGGCTCAAAAGGTTGCTTTAGGTCATAATAGGAATGATCATGAAGAAACTGTTTTAATGAATATTTTAAGGGGTTCGGGTATTGAAGGCCTTGTGGGAATAGAGCCTGTAAGGGATTTTTTTATACGGCCATTGATCAGGATTCCAAGAGAGGATATAGAAGCATATCTTAAAAAACATAAAATTAGCTATAGAGTAGACAAGACAAATCTTGAACCAAACTATTTTAGGAACAAGATAAGGCTGGAACTCATACCAATGATAAAACAAAATTACTGCAGCAATTTGGGGAATTCAATTCGCCGATTGTCTGAAATCGCAAGATGTGATTTGGATTTTTTGGCAAATCAAACTCAGTTGGCATGGGATAAAGTTGCCGTCATCGAAAGTAATAAAGTATTGATAGATGTTAAAGGATTTATGAAACTTCACGAAGCCTTGAAGAGAAGAATTATTAGGAAAGCGGTGGAATGTCTTAAAGGGAATATTAAGGACTTTGAATATAGACATACTGAACTAGTGTTAGAATTTATTCAGGAATCCGATACAGGCAGTTTGATTGATTTACCAAAGGGTCTTTATGGTGAAAAGAGCTATAAATATTTTATATTATCTACACAAAGTCCCCAACCTGCCGAATTTCGATATACTATGTCTATTCCCGGTATGCTGTATATAAAAGAAGCCAATCTTTATGTTAAAACATGGGTAACTGATCGAAATAGACAACCTATAATTAAAAATAACCCCTTGATTGCCCAATTTGATTATGATAAAATCAAAGATAAATTAATTTTTAGGAGTCGCAAAGAAGGGGATCGTTTTATTCCTTTGGGATCAAATTTTTTTAAAAAATTACACGATTTTTTCATTGATGAAAAGATACCCAGACAAAAAAGGGATAAAATACCCATTGTGGAAAATAACGGGGATATCATATGGATAATTGGTTTGAGAATTGATGATAGGTACAAGATCACCAATAATACCAAAAAAATACTATATATAAAGGTGCTCGAACAGGAGGATGAAATTTGAAGCAAGATATTGCAAAAGTCTTAATATCTAATGAAGAAATTGAAAACAAATTAAAGGAATTAGGCGAAATAATAACGAAAGATTATAAGGATAAAAAAGATATTCTGATGATAGGCGTATTAAAAGGAGCTATTGTATTTATGGCAGACCTAATACGCCATATTGACCTTCCAATTCAGATTGATTTTATGGCGGTATCCAGTTATGGCTCTTCAACTAAATCTTCTGGTGTTGTAAGGATTTTAAAAGACTTAGAAGAAAACGTAGAGGGAAAAAACATTATTATTGTGGAAGATATTATGGATTCCGGGCTTACTTTAAGCTATTTGTATAAGATTTTAATGTCGAGGAAACCAAGTAGTATCAAGATTTGTGCTTTGCTTGATAAGCCAAGCCGCCGAAAGGTCGATATTGATTTAGATTACTTAGGGTTTGAAATACCAGATTACTTTGTGGTAGGGTATGGGCTTGATTATAACGAAAAATATAGAAATATGCGTGATATTTGTATTTTAAAACCAGAGGTATATGAGTGATATTAAATAAAATATACAATTGTCAAACCATTTTGTATGTGATAAAATATCCAATGAATATCTATTATCCTCGAAGGGAGGAACATTATTGAACAATTTTTTTCGTAGCATAAGTTTTTACCTGTTGATTTTTATCTTGATACTTTCTTTACTTCAATGGTATTCCAGTCAGGATACAACTCA
Organism: Thermoanaerobacterales bacterium; assembly: GCA_012841995.1. Classification (GTDB taxonomy): domain Bacteria; phylum Bacillota; class Thermosediminibacteria; order Thermosediminibacterales; family Tepidanaerobacteraceae; genus DUTQ01. The sequence continues at coordinate 4,979 of DUTQ01000134.1, forward strand.
AACGCAAATAGCATATTCAGAATTAGTTAGCCTTATAGATAAAGACCAGGTTAAAGATATTGAAATGATGGATAACGATATAACTGGTAAATTAAAAGATGGAAGCACCTTTACAAGTTATGTACCAAATATTGAAGTATTTATGGAAAAGCTGCAGCCCAAGATAGATAAGGGTGAAATTAATCTCAAAGCTGAACCAAAGCCACAAGCTCCATGGTGGTCATCTATTCTTCCATCAATTTTTCTGGTGGTTCTGTTCATCGGTGCATGGTATTTCCTTATGCAACAAAGTCAGGGTGGAGGAAATCGAGTGATGTCCTTCGGGAAAAGCCGGGCGAAACTTCATACTGATGACAAAAAACGAGTTACCTTCAAAGATGTAGCAGGAGTGGATGAGGCAAAGGAAGAGCTAGAAGAAATAGTAGAGTTTTTAAAACAACCAAAAAAATTCATAGAAATAGGAGCACGGATTCCAAAAGGGGTATTGCTTGTGGGCCCTCCAGGTACAGGGAAGACATTGATTGCAAAAGCTGTAGCAGGTGAAGCAGGAGTACCTTTTTTCAGTATAAGCGGATCAGATTTTGTTGAAATGTTTGTCGGTGTAGGTGCTGCCCGAGTGAGAGATCTTTTTGAACAAGCCAAGAAGAATGCACCTTGCATTGTTTTTATAGATGAAATAGATGCAGTAGGCAGACAAAGAGGAGCAGGCCTGGGAGGAGGCCACGACGAACGAGAACAGACTTTAAACCAGTTGTTAGTTGAGATGGATGGTTTTGGTGTAAATGAAGGCATTATCATGTTGGCCGCTACGAACAGGCCTGATATATTAGATCCTGCGCTGTTGAGGCCTGGCCGTTTTGATAGACAAGTGGTAGTAGATATACCGGATGTAAAAGGCAGAGAAGAGATATTAAAGGTTCATGCTAGAAACAAGCCTCTAGCTGAAGATGTAGATCTGTCAGTGCTGGCAAGAAGGACGCCGGGTTTTACGGGAGCAGATCTGGAAAACCTGTTAAATGAAGCTGCTCTTTTAGCAGCTAGACGCAATAAAAAGAAGATAGAGATGACTGAACTTGAAGAAGCCGTTACTCGAGTAATTGCAGGTCCAGAAAAGAAGAGCAGAGTAATGACTGAACGGGAGCGCAAACTTGTGGCATATCACGAAGCAGGGCATGCTGTTGTGGCGCAACTATTGCCAAATGTAGATCCGGTGCACGAAGTATCTATAGTGCCCAGAGGTCGTGCAGGAGGGTATACCATGATTCTGCCTAAGGAAGATCGTTTCTTTAGGGGCAAGAACGAATTATTAGATCAAGTTACACATCTTTTAGGTGGGAGAGCCTCAGAAGAATTGGTTTTACAAGAAATAAGCACAGGTGCACAAAATGATTTGGAAAGGGCAACAACATTGGCACGTAAAATGGTCATGGAATTTGGCATGAGTGAAAATATTGGCCCTATGACATTAGGGCACAGGCAGGAAGAAGTGTTTCTAGGCAGGGATTTAGCCCATGGCAGAAACTACAGTGAAGAAGTTGCTGCTTCAATCGATAAGGAAGTAAGAAACATTATCGACAAATGCTATGATAGGGCAAAAAATATACTTTCGGAAAATATAAATAAACTTCACAATGTTGCTCAAGCGCTTCTTGAACGAGAAAAACTAAACAAAATCGAGTTTCAAGAAGTATTTGCTGAAGCATAAAAAGCTGACTTTTTGTCAGCTTTTTTTGTGCAAGAAAACCTTACGGTTAGACCGGGGGTTTAGTAAAGCTTTAGCGATGAGGATGCAGATTAAACCTGATATTGTATATTTTAGAGTATATAATATTTATACTTTAGGAAATATAATACAGGGTGATTTTTTTGTCAATTTCTAAAGAAATATTGTTTTTACTAGCTGCGTTTTTTGCAGGAGTAGCCATGGCCAGTCAAGGCTCTATGAACTCTGCTGTGAGTAAGGCTATAGGTCTTTCGCAATCCACCTTTGTTGTCCATTTTTCAGCTACTTTGCTCATGGTATTAATATTAGTATCTGGAATTGATAAAGGAAATTGGAATAATTATTTACAAGTTCCTTGGTACTATTATTTAGGTGGCGTAATCGGTGTAGCTATAACATATGGCGTAGTTATAAGTATACCTAGATTAGGGGCAGCTGTAGCAACAACTGCAATTATTGTTGGACAAGTTCTTACAGCGTGTATAATTGACCATCTAGGATTGTTTGGTTTAGAAAAGGCGCCATTTACATGGTGGAAACTTTTAGGGTTAATATTTTTATCAATTGGAGCAAAGTTGATGCTCGGTTGAGGTTACGCAAGATAACCCGCCAAAATATATACAAAAGTCAAAAAACAAGCGAAAAATTAAAAAAACCTCATATGACTATGTATAAAAGCCATTTTTAGGAAAATATGTTTATATACAGTATTTTCATACAAGACGATATTGTGATATAATGGAAGAAAACATATCGATATATAACGATACAACGAATTGAGGAGGTTTTTTTATGGATTTAGCGCATACTTATTTGGGAGAGAAGGCATTAGAGCAAGGACTTAAGTATATTCTAAAACAACCCATAGATAATATTAGTAAGCTGCTTGAATGGGCTGAAAAGATTCCAATGGCTGATCACCATAAAAGAGATTTCGAGAGTGTAAGGAAATTTCTAGAAAACAAGGAAACAAATTGGTACAAATTAGCAGAAAAGTTATTAACTGAAACCGATCCAAATGTTAGAGAAAAGTTCGGAATAAATTTCTTCTTAAATGCAAACTTTTTTGGTGTTCCAAAACAGCTTAAATTAGCTGAGGAATTAGGCTATTCAATACCGTGGACGATCCTCATAGATCCTACGGAAAAATGCAATTTGCACTGCACAGGCTGCTGGGCTGGTGATTATCAAAAAGCTGAAGAGTTAGATAATGAAACACTTGATAGGGTCTTCACTGAAGCGGAAGAATTGGGTATTTACTTTATTATCATGTCTGGCGGAGAGCCTCTTGTAAGAAAAGATGATATAATTAAATTAGCTGAAAAACATAAATCTCAGTGTTTTCATATCTTTACTAATGGAACGCTGGTAGATGATAAGTTTATAGAGGATCTTAAAAGAGTAGGCAATATAACACTTGCTTTTAGTATTGAAGGGTTTGAGGAGACTACAGATAAGAGGCGCGGAAAAGGCGTATTTAAAAAGGTAATGGAAGCAATGGATAAGATGAGGGAAGCGGGTCTGTTATTTGGAGTATCTACAACATATACAAGGGAAAATACCGAAGAACTGGCAAGTGAAGAATTTGTTGATATGCTTGTCGAAAAAGGTTGTACTTATGGATGGTATTTCACATATATACCTGTTGGCAGGGATGTCGATGTTAATTTGATGGCTACACCTGAACAGAGGGCATATATGTACGATAAAGTGTTAGAATATCGACAAACAAAGCCCATATTCTTAATGGATTTCTGGAATGATGGAGAATCATCCAATGGCTGTGTTGCCGGTGGGAGACGCTTTATTCATATAAATGCTCGTGGAGACGTTGAACCATGTGCTTTTGTACATTATGCCAATTGCAACATTAAAGACGTTTCATTAAAGGAAGCTCTTGGTTCTCCATTGATGAGAGCATATCAAAAACGTCAGCCATTTAATGTGAATATGAGGCGACCATGTCCCCTTATAGATAATCCGGAAAAGATGGTTGAGATACTTGAAGAAAGCAAGGCATATCCAACACAGCTGAACCCTGATGAATCTGCTAGAGAATTTGCCGATAAATTAGCTGATTATGCAAAAAAATGGGGTGATATTTCCGATAAAATCTGGTTTGAAAAGCATCCTGAGCAAAAAGCAGCTAACAAGTAATACAATATGCAATACTTTTATAGTAATTTGCTTATACGAGGAGGTTAACTACGACCTCTATCTGTACAAATATTATCTCACAAGAATAGTGGGATAGAAAAGAAAATATAGTTTTTTAACTATAACATTATTATACGAAGGAGGTTAAAGCCAATAATAAGAAACCAAAGTGAGTTTCAGGTACAGTTCTTACATGGGCTTGCTGACAGAACAAGGCTTAGTATAATAAAATCTCTTATGGAGCATGAAAAAACTGTATCACAACTTGTAAAAGAACTAAATGGTTCTCAAGCAAATATATCTACACATTTAAAAACACTAAAGGCAATAGGGGTTTTACAAAGCAGACAACAAGGCAAATACGTTTATTATAGCATTAGGGACGAGTCTATATGTGAGTTCCTCCAGTATCTTGAGGAAATGTTGCTTAACATGAGAAAACAGGCTCTAGAAGGAATATGAATATATCAAGGGTATATCAAGGGGACGGTTCTTCTGATATATATATATCAGAAGAACCGTCCCCTTGATATATGCTAACACAAAACAAGGTTTTTAAGGCTTAAATGGATTTTATTTGGAAATAGGATTTAAGAAGCCCTCTATTGCGGCATCGTCCAGATCGCAGCCATAAAATTCTTTGTAAAAATACTGTGCTTCTTTTTTAATATCTATATCCTCAAAAGTTTCTGGATAGAGAGTTTTTGAAAGCCACATAAACCCAAGTATTGCATCTGGGCAGGGCCTGTCCCACCAAAATGCGCCTATGGGGCATGTATGTAATTGGCATTGTTCAACAGCTTTTAAATTGGCAAGCTGTTTATCGCTTTGAATCTCATCTTTTGTTATAAGGCCGCCTTCTTTACCATTTACATCACTTAATAACATCACATCTGGATCCCACTTTATCAATTGCTCCAAGGAAATCATTCTTTCCTTTCCTAAGTCATGTGCAACATTTATGCCACCTGAAGTGTTAATCAAAATGTCTCCCCACCATGCTGAACCTTCGGTTTCGAGCATTTGTTTGCGCGCATAATAAACTCTCTTTTTCTTTTCTTGAGGTATTTTTGATATTCTCTCGTTTATTATATCCAGGTTTTTGTCCCAATAGGCAACAATTTTTTCGGCTTTTTCTTCATTGCCAAGTAATTGTCCCAGCATCATAAATTCCTTTTTTAACTTTTCAACATCTGTAAGACCTGTTGAAACCCTTACAACAGGGATTCCGACTTCTTCTATTTTACTGTTTCCCTTTTCTGAAGTTATACTGGCGATTACTATGTCAGGATCAAGCTTCAAGACTTCTTCAGTGCTTACATCATCAAAAGAGCCTACATCTGGCAAATCTTTAAATTCCGGCTTTAATTCTAGCAGTTGCTTGAATTTTTTCATTGATGGCTGGGCAATTATCTTATCACTAGCTCCCAGGACGACTAAATCGTGTGTAGCTCCACCATAGCAGGTAATAATGACATTGTTTACTTCTTTGGGGATAACAACCTCTTTACCGCCCATATCTACTATTGTTCTTTCCTGTGTTTTTTCCTGACATTGTTCTTGGTCATCAGGCTGGTTTGCGGCTTGGTTACCGCAGCCGCCGAATATCATTGATGAGAATAGTAATACGATAACAAGTAATAAACTAACAAGGCTCTTGTTTTTTTTAATAGACATATAATTACTCCTCCATTTTTATATAATGGTGTAGATTTATAGTGATTATAGCATCCAAATGCGTTATTTTCAAATTCAAATAACGATAGTTATAGTAAAAAGTGACAGACAGCTAGGGAATATTCTAGCTTTGCTTCAGTTTTAAACATCTCTTTAATAAATTTCACATAAAAAAATAGGGCCATGGCCCTATCAAAAAAATGAAACTTTTAGTTATTACTTATAAATTTCCCGGCGTTTTTGGCTTCATACATCGCCTTATCAGCCTTTTCAATCAAGTCA
>DUTQ01000135.1 GCA_012841995.1 Thermoanaerobacterales bacterium
GATGCCATATTTGTCAAACAAACTGAGAGGAGTTAAAGCAATGAAAGACGCTATAGGCAGAAATATAGACTACCTTAGAATATCTGTGACAGACAGTATAGCGTCTTTCATTGCTTTAACTCCTCTCAGTTTGTTTGACAAATATGGCATCTCCAGTTTTTGATGTATCATAACCGCCAAGGGCCATTACCTTTTCTTTGAAAGGTTCTGTCACTATTACCTTTAATACTTTTTGAACCGACTCTAAATCGTAAAATTCTTTTGGTATTGCAAGGTCATAGCGTTCAGGGGAAATTGGTATAAAATCAAGGTCTAAAGCATTAGCCGCAGCTAATATTCCCAGCCCTGCATCAGCACTGCCGGAGGCTACCTCTGCGGCAACAGCCATATGGGTATATTCTTCCCTATCATAGCCCTTTATATCTTCAGGGCTTATCTTGAGTTGTTGTAGTTTCAAATCTAATAGCAGTCTCGTCCCAGCACCTCTTTGCCTATTAACAAAAATTATATCATTTCGCTTTAGATCTTCGATTCCCTTTATACCTTTAGGGTTTCCTTTTGGAATCATTAATCCCTGCTGTCGATAAACTAGATTTACCAGCACAATGTCTTGTTCGGGAAGAAATCTCTTTATGTAAGAAACATTGTATTCACCTGTATCGGGATCCAAAAGATGCATTCCTGCCATATGGGCCTCTTTGCGTTTTAATGCCATTATACCACCCATACTGCCAACATGTGCAGAAGAAATATTCATCTCCGGGTAATGCCTTTTTATTTCGTTTGCAAGTAAGTCTAGAGTGACATCATGACTTCCAATTATCACGACAGTGTTTTCAATATCACTCTTTTCCCGGAGTAGCTCTACTTCAACCTCTTCCCCAGTCTCAAGCCCTTCCTTCAATGCAGGTATCCTGACAATCCCATCAGCCCTGACCACAGACGTTATAACTCCCGCCCCACGGGATAACGGAGATGCTACTATCTTGTCCCCTATACGGCCCAGTTTTACCCGGAGAAACTCTTCAACCCCAAGGTTTGAAACTATGCGTCTTGCTATATTAGCTTTTAACGTTTGTGAAGGTTTAATAGGTATACCTTGCATTTGATAAATAAGTGGTTTTACAAATAGATTCATGGTAAGAGCTGCAGAAACAGGATAGCCCGGAATGCCTATAATCGGTTTATTCTCTATAAACCCGAGCATTACCGGTTTTCCGGGGCGTATTGCAACTCCATGTACTACGAGTTCACCCAGGTCCTTTATAATATCAGATGTATAATCTTCGCTTCCTGCTGAAGAACCGGCATTTACAATAATTACATCTGCCTGATTTAGGGCTTGGACAATTCTTGCTCTTATTTTTTCTCTATCATCTATAACTTTTTCTAAAACAACGGGATTACCGCCCCACTCCTGGATATAACCTGAAAGCATTGCAGAATTGTATTCTATAATATCCCCTGGTTTTAACAAGGATCCAGGAGAAACAAGCTCTGTTCCCGTTGGAATAATAGCTACAGCGGGTTTTACTCTTACGCAAACTTCAGTATGCCCTCCTGCTAATATTGCCGCCAAGTCTTGAGGGCGCAAGCGATGGTTTTCAGGTACAATCAATTCTGTAGCTACAATATCTTCGCCAATACTCCTCACATGATTCCAAGGTGAATAAGAACTGATTATTTCAACTTCTCCATCTCCTACAGGATGGACTTCTTCTATCATTATTACCGTATCACACCCATCTGGCAGGGGATCTCCGGTATCTACATATTTAAAGTGCACACCTTCCTTAAGTGTTACTGGGTGCTTCTCATCAGCACCAATGGTTTGCTCAGATGCTACAGCAATACCATCCATAGCAGCTGAATGATAATGAGGTGAAGAAATCTTTGCAAAAACCGGAGCAGCTGTTATTCGATTTAAACTTTTTCTAACATCGATCATCTCATCGCCAGCTAAAGCTACATTTTTCGCCTCTAGTGATTTAAAAAACACTTTTTTAGCTTCAGATAATGGCATATTATCGAGATAAACATCCCGTTTTTTCATGTCAATACCTCTTTCTTTTTAAAATAATTCTATTTCTACCATTTCTCCCTCACTTACACCCTGTTTTTCAGGTGGTATTTCAGCAAGGCCATGAGATTCTACCATGGTAGAAATGAGCCCTGATTTGCCTAATACTGGAACAGCCCAAAGTTCATTGCCTCTTTTCTCAATCCTCACTCTTATAAAATCCTGCCGACCTGCAGCTGAGGCAATATTTCGAGCTATTTTTGCAAAGATTTTTTTGTTTCCGTATTCTTTTGGTCGTTGGAGCATCATTGAGATAACGGGCCTAACTATCAGCTCAAATATCACCATAGCTGAAACCGGATGGCCGGGAAGACCTATAATAGGCTTGCCGTTTATGGCTGCTAGTATTGTAGGTTTGCCTGGCTTAACAGGTAAACCGTGAACCAATAATCCGGGTTTTCCAAGTGCCTCAATAACCCCTACTGTATGATCTCTTGTTCCCACAGAACTCCCACCGGAAATAATCACCAAATCACTTAAATTTAAGGCCTCTTCGACGGCTGCTTTCAGCTCATGAAAGTCATCCCGTATAATTCCAAATGCACGGGGAATTGCCCCCCATTTTAAAGTTTGTCCACTTATTGCATAAGTGTTGATATCTCTTACTTCACCAGGACCAATAACTTCGCCAGGTGGTTTTACCTCATCTCCTGTAGAAATTATAGATACAATAGGTGGCTTTATAACACTTACCTTGCTTATTCCCAAGCCGGCCAATA
>DUTQ01000136.1 GCA_012841995.1 Thermoanaerobacterales bacterium
TAATAACACATAGTTTTGGTATTCCTGTTTTGGCACACCCTGGTCATATAGATAATGAAGATATAATTGAGGACATAATCAAGTTTGGAATTGTAGGAATCGAAGCTTATCATCCGGATCATACTTATGAACAGAAGGCAAGCTACATTAGGCTTGCAACACAAAAAAACCTGATAATAACTGGTGGGAGTGATAGTCATAGGGAATATGCTGACATGGGTATAGATCTTCCTTATGAATATGTATTAAGACTAAAGCAATTTAATAAATAGTCCTTTAAAAGGAGCCTTTCCGTAAAGTGGTTTAGTGTATACAATAACCCATTTTAAAAAAATGGACTATTATTTTTGCATTATAAGCAGGAATTCATCTATTTATGTAGAATAACTTGTATAAAGAAAGGAATAATTGGTGCCTGTAGATGCCAATCTTTGAGGAGAATAATCCAATGTTTAAGGCAAACAAAACACCACTTTACTTGCAAGTAAAAAACTATATAAGTAAAAATATTAACGATCAGATATGGCCTGTAGGTTTTAAATTACCTCCAGAACGAGAGCTAGCTAAAGAATTAGAGGTAAGTAGAAAAACAGTAAGCATGGCCTATAGTGAATTGGTAAAAGAAGGCATATTATCTTCACATCAGGGAAGAGGGACATTTGTAATTGAAAAGCCTCTTTCTAATGTGAAAATTTTTGACGCTAAAAACGAAGAAGATATGAAACAACTTACAAAAAATATTGACCAATGCATAGAAAGATCTCTGAAAATAGGTATGAATTTAGATGATTTTGAGCTTCTTTGTGAAAAACGTATCAAAGAATACAAGAATGAAATACAAGAGTTAAAGCTAATATTCATAGAATGCAATAAAGAACAATTGGATTATTTTTGCGAAGAAATAGGATTGGGGTCTGGAATAAAAATCACACCAATACTCCTTCAAGATTTTAAAAGAAATATAGAAAAGATAAACAAAAAACTAAACCTATTTGATCTAGTTGTAACTACGGTTTTTCATTATGAAGAAGTCAGATCACTAATACAAGATGATGAAGTTGAAATCTTGCCTATAGCATTAAATCCACAAATTGAAAGCATTATAAAAATAGCTAGGATACGCAAAGAAAAGAAAGTCGGTATTCTTTGTAAGTCACAAAACTTTGCAGAAAAGGTAAAAAGGGCAATTCAAGAAATAGGTTTACAATTAAGCATTGATGTTACTACAACTTTAAGCGAAAAAAATGTTAAAAATTTTGTAGTAGATTTAGATGTAATAATAGTCTCACCAGGCAGAAAAAAGGATGTGATGCCATTTATAAGTGACAAACAAGAAGTAATAGAATTCATTTTTGTTCCTGATGTAGGTTCTATCAATCTACTAAAAACTGCTATACTAAAAAAAACAATAATCTAAACCAATAGGGGTGATATGGTGTCGAATGCAAATTTCGAAATCATTATTAATGAAAAGACTTGCAAGAGGTGTGGATTGTGTATAGCTTTTTGTCCTAAAAAAGTTTATACAGCCGATGATGATGGTAAACCAATCCCAACAAATTTAGATGCCTGTATCAAATGTAAACTATGTGAGCTAAGATGCCCAGATTATGCAATTGTAGTTGGAGGTGACGAATAATGAGTAAAGCAAAGTTGATGCAAGGGAATGAAGCTTGTGTTGAAGGCGCGATAGCAGCTGGTATGAGGTTTTTTGCAGGATATCCCATAACACCTTCCACAGAAATTGCAGAGCTTTCTGCAGAAAACCTACCAAAAGTTGGTGGAAAGTTTATTCAAATGGAAGACGAAATTGCTAGTATGGGTGCAGTAATTGGAGCTTCTCTAACTGGTCTTAAAGCAATGACTGCAACTAGTGGCCCAGGATTTTCTTTAAAACAAGAAAATATTGGTTTTGCATCACTTAACGAAGTTCCCTGTGTAGTAGTAAACGTACAAAGAGGAGGACCTAGTACCGGTTTACCTACACTGCCAGCACAAGGTGAAGTTATGCAGGCTAGGTGGGGAACTCATGGAGACCATCCGATAATTGTCATTTCTCCATCTTCTGTAAAAGAAACCTATGAATTTGCCATTAGAGCATTTAACTTATCGGAAAAATATAGAGTTCCATGTATTCTACTGATGGACGAAGTTATTGCACATATGAGAGAAAGAGTCGAACTACCTGACCCATCCGAAATTGAAATAGTAAACAGAAAAAAACCTGATGCCTCTATAGAAAAATACAACCCATGCGAGGATTATGATGGTGACGGAATTCCACCTATGGCTAGTTTCGGAGATGGAATACCATTCCATGTGACGGGATTAATTCACGATAAAACTGGATTTCCCTCTACAAAACCAGAAGTAACACAAAATCTTATCGACAGACTAATGGGTAAAATAGAAAACAACCTTGAAGATATTATAGATTATGAAGAAGTATTAACTGAAGATGCTGAAACTGTTATAGTAACTTTTGGTTCAGTTGCACGTTCTGCTTTAAGAGCAATAAATCTTCTACGCGAGGAAGGAATAAAAGTTGGAATGATAAGATTAAAAACAATTTGGCCATTCCCTGAAAAAGTTATACAAGAAACTTCACAACGTGCAAAAAATATAATTGTTCCAGAGATGAACTATGGTCAGTTAATTGATGTTGTGAAAGCAGCTGCGGATAGCAAATGTAATATTGTAGGATTAAATAAATATGTCGGAGAGCTAATAACTCCAGAAGAAGTCATGGCTAAAGTTAAAGAGGTGATAAATCGTGCGTAAAGAGTTGGAAAAATATTTTCGTGCTAATAGACTACCCCATATATGGTGTCCGGGTTGCGGCCATGGCATCATAACAGGAGCTTTAATGAGAGCAATTGATAACTTAAAGCTCGATAAAAAGAATATATGTATAGTTTCCGGAATTGGATGTTCATCAAGGGCTCCTGGCTATTTAGATTTTTACACTCTCCATACAACTCACGGTAGAGGACTTGCTTTTGCTACAGGAATTAAGTTTGCAAAGCCTGATCTAAAAGTTATCGTTGTAACAGGTGACGGAGATTGCACAGCTATTGGAGGCAACCATTTCATTCACGCATGTCGGAGAAATATCGATATAACAACTATTGTCTTTAATAACAATATTTATGGCATGACAAGTGGTCAGTATTCTCCTATGACTCCAAAGGGTGCATATGCAACTACAGCTCCTTACGGAAATATCGATAGAAACTTTGATCTGTGTAAACTTGCAGATGCAGCAGGTGCCACATATGTTGCAAGGTCAACAGTTTATCATGTTCCACAGCTTATTAAACTTATGGAAAAAGCTATTGACCACAAAGGCTTTTCTATGGTTGAAGTTGCAGATATCTGTCCTACCTATTTTGGTCGCAAAAACAAATTAGGTTCTCCAGTTAAGATGATGGAAGTATTAAGGGATTCGGCAATATCAATTAAAGCAGCAGAAAAACTATCAAAAGAAGAACTTGTTGGTAAAATCATAACTGGGGAGTTCCACAATGAAATTGCTCCCGAATACACAGAAGAATATGAGAAAACGATTGAAAAGGCACAGGGGGGATGTTAAGTGACACAACAGCGCATGGAATTTAGATTAAGTGGTTCTGGTGGTCAAGGATTGATATTAGCTGGTATTATACTTGCAGAAGCAGCTATACTGGACGGTAAAAATGCTGTACAGTCTCAATCTTACGGTCCTGAAGCTCGCGGCGGTGCTAGCAGAGCCGAGGTAATTATAAGCGATGAAGATATCGACTATCCAAAGGTTTCAAAACCTGAAGTGCTTTTGACTTTAACTGAAGAAGCATTAAAAAAATATTCAGTTGATCTAGAAGAAGATTGTACAATTATATTAGATTCAAGCATAGAGAACAAAGACTTTTTAAACAAAGGTAAGATTATAGACATTCCTATATTAAAAACTGCAAAAGAAAAAATTGGAAAGACAATTGTTGCGAACATCATAGCATTAGGTGCATTGGTTGCGGCTACAAAAGTAGTTTCTAAAGAAGCTATTGAAAAAGCTGTTTTGGCTAGGGTTCCAAAAGGAACAGAAGAATTAAATAGAAAAGCTCTTTATGCTGGGTTTGAATTAGTTGAAGAATAGCTCCGAGCAATAAAAAATAAAAATTTAGGGGAGAGATGTTAAATGGCAGAAACATTAAACCCATTCAAAATAGCTCAAGATGAAATAAAATGGGCTTGCGACAAATTAAACTTAGGTAACTCAGTTTACGAGGTACTAAAAGAACCTGAAAGAGTAATTGTTGTAAACATTCCTGTAAAGATGGATGATGGCACAACCAAATCATTTGTAGGTTATCGTTCACAGCACAGCACAATTTTAGGACCTGCAAAAGGTGGAGTAAGATTCCATCCAAATGTAAATCTAGATGAGGTAAAGGCGCTTTCCGTTTGGATGACTTTCAAATGCGGTGTTGCAGGAATACCCTATGGTGGCGGCAAAGGCGGAGTATGTGTTGATACACAGGAACTTTCAAAGGGAGAACTGGAAAGATTGGCTCGCGGTTACATCAGAGCAATTGCACCAATCATCAGCCCTGAAAAAGATATTCCTGCGCCTGATGTAGCAACAAACCCCCAAGTCATGGCTTGGTTTATGGATGAATATAGTAAATTCGCAGGTTACAATACACCTGGTATTGTAACAGGCAAGCCCGTATCGATAGGTGGATCATTAGGCAGAAATCAAGCAACAGGTTATGGCGTTTCAGTAATGGTTCAAAAGGTTTGTGAACAACTTGGAATGGATATAAATAAAACCAAATTAGCAATCCAAGGTTTTGGAAACGTAGGAAGCTTTGCTGCATTAACATCTGCTCAGAAAGGAGCAACAGTTGTAGCCATAGCAGAATGGGATAAGAAAATTGGAACATATGCTGTATACAATGAAGATGGACTAGACATAGAAGCCATGTTCAAATATAAGGAAGAAAAAGGCAATATCATTGACTTCCCGGGTGGAAAGATGATTAGTTTAGATGAATTCTGGAAACTCGACAATGTAGATATAATGATACCTGCAGCAATGGAAAATGCAATTACAACTAAAAATGCTGCAGACATTAAGACCAAGATTATCGTTGAAGCTGCAAACGGTCCAACCACACCTGAAGCAGAACAAATACTCATCAAAAACGGTGTAACCGTATTTCCTGATATACTCTGTAACTCAGGCGGTGTTACAGCTTCTTACTTTGAATGGGTACAAAACCTGCAGAATTTCTACTGGACTGTTGAAGAAGTCAATAGCCGTTTAGAAGGAATAATGACAAAGGCATTTGATGAAGTTTATAAGATGCACGAAGATTATAAAGTAACATTGAGAGAAGCGGCAGGAATGGTTTCAATTAAGAAAATTGCTGATGTCATGAAATTAAGAGGTTGGGTATAAAGGTAGATTATTTCCCTCCCTGAATTTCAGGGAGGGATTTAAGAATATATTTTTTGCTGTATTTTGATTGCCTTTGTGATAAAAAAATAATATCATTATGATAGAACTTTTTATTTTAAAGGAGGGCACATGACCTTATGTACGATAAAGATTATATTGAAAAGATAAACGAAAAAAAGAAAGATTGGGAAGAGACAACGGTAAAAAAGGTCACTAGCAAATACCCTGAACGATATGAAAAATTTTACACAAATTCTAATCAAGAAGTTGATAGACTGTATACAGAATCAGATATACAAGATTTGGATTATCTTGAGGATCTGGGATTTCCCGGACAATATCCATATACTCGTGGTGTCCAGCCTACCATGTACAGAGGTAGATTATGGACAATGAGGCAGTATGCCGGTTTTGGAAATGCCGAGGAATCAAACAAAAGATATAAATATTTACTCTCCCAAGGCCAAACGGGCTTAAGTGTTGCTTTTGACCTTCCCACACAAATAGGCTATGATTCTGACCAGCCACTTTCACAAGGCGAAGTTGGAAAAGTTGGAGTAGCTATAGATTCGCTTAAAGACATGGAACTGCTTTTTAATGGTATTCCTCTTGATAAAGTAAGTACTTCTATGACAATAAACGCACCTGCATCGGTGCTTCTGGCTATGTATATAGCAGTTGCCGAAAAGCAAGGGGTTTCACCTGAAAAACTATCAGGTACTATTCAAAACGACATTTTGAAAGAATATGTAGCAAGAGGCACATATATTTTCCCACCACAGCCTTCAATGAGATTGATTACCAATATATTTGAATTTTGCTCGGCTAACTTACCCAGATGGAACACAATAAGTATAAGCGGATATCATATCAGGGAAGCAGGAGCTACGGCTATTCAAGAGGTGGCATTTACATTGGCCAATGGAATAGCATATGTAGAAGCTGCTATTAATGCAGGGTTAGATGTTGATGAGTTTGCACCAAGGTTATCCTTTTTCTTTAATGCTCACAATGATTTGCTAGAAGAAGTAGCTAAATTTAGAGCAGCTAGAAGACTTTGGGCTAGAATTATGAAGGAAAGATTTAAAGCGAAAAAGCCGAAATCATTGATGTTGCGTTTCCATACACAGACAGGTGGTTCTACACTGACTGCACAGCAGCCTGACAATAACATAGTAAGGGTTACTTTACAGGCATTAGCTGCTGTATTAGGTGGAACACAGTCTCTGCATACTAACTCAAGGGACGAGGCGCTAGCTCTTCCATCTGAAGATTCTGTACGTATAGCTTTGAGGACTCAACAGATAATAGCACATGAAAGTGGAGTTGCAGAGACAATAGATCCACTTGCAGGGTCATACTATGTAGAAAGTCTTACGAATTCTATAGAACAAAAAGCAAGAGAGTATATTGAAAAAATAGACCAGTTAGGTGGCTCACCAAAGGCCATTGAAAAGGGATATATACAACAAGAAATTCAAGATAGTGCATATCGTTATCAGATGGATATTGAATCAGGGCGCAGGATTGTTGTTGGTGTTAACAAATTCCAGATTGAAGAAGAACCACCAAAAGGCTTGCTAAAAGTAGATCCAGAAGTAGGAAGAAAGCAAGAAGAGCAACTTAAAGAGTTAAAGTCTTCAAGAGACAATCTTGCAGTACAAGAGGCTTTAAAAGAACTAGAAGCAAAGGCAAAAACTGACGAAAACGTAATGCCTGCAGTGATAAAATGTGTCAAATGTTATGCCACATTAGGTGAGATTTGTGATACATTACGGGGCGTATTTGGCGAGTATAAAGCTTCCGTTATAATATAGGAGGGGTGATATCATGACACAGACAAACACAATAAGAGTTCTTGTTGCAAAACCGGGCCTTGACGGCCATGATAGAGGAGCAAAAGTAATTGCTAGAGCACTAAGAGATGCTGGTATGGAGGTCATATATACTGGTTTAAGACAAACACCAGAACAAATTGTCGAAGCAGCTATCCAAGAAGATGTCGACGCAATTGGACTTTCAATTCTTTCCGGTGCCCATAATTTTCTTTTTCCAAAAGTAGTTGAGCTCTTAAAAAAAGAAGGTGCCGATGATATATTGGTAATTGGCGGCGGCGTTATACCAGATGAAGATATCCCTGGTTTAAAAGAAGCTGGGATTGCTGAAATATTTACTCCAGGCACTCCTACTTCTAGGATAGTGGAATTTATCAAAGAAAACGTCAAACATTAAATCGAAGGGTGTATATTTAATGGACCTAATTCAGTCTGTTTTAAACGGTGAAAAACGTGGCATAGCTAAAATGATAACCCTAATTGAAAAAAATGCTCCTGAAGCCATTGAAGCATTAAAACAAATATATCAACACACTGGAAAAGCTGCAATTATTGGTATTACAGGACCTCCAGGCAGTGGAAAAAGCAGTTTGGTCAATCAGTTAACTAAAAAGATTAGATCTGAAGATAAAAAAGTAGGGATTATTGCCATAGATCCCACAAGCCCATTCACTGGCGGGGCGTTGCTTGGAGATAGAATAAGAATGCAGGAATTAGCACTTGACCAAGGTGTATTTATCAGAAGCATGGGAAGTAGAGGAGCATTAGGAGGCCTTTCAAGGGCCTCCTATGATGCGGCTAAAGTTTTAGATGCAGCAGGAATGGATTATGTAATAATAGAAACTGTAGGAGTGGGTCAATCAGAAATAGATATTGTTAAATTAGCAGATATAGTGGCTTTAGTTCTTATTCCAGGAATGGGTGATGAAGTACAAGCTATAAAAGCAGGTGTTATGGAGATCGGTGATGTTTTTGTAGTAAATAAAGCTGACAAAGATGGTGCCAACAGAGTAGTAACTGAAATAGAAATGATGCTTGACTTAAATACTGAAAAAGATGCGGCGAGGCCACCGGTTATAAAAACCATTGCAACAACAGGTGAAGGTATAGATGAGCTCAATGAGCATATTAAAAAATACTGGCATCAAATAGCAAATAGTAACGAACTCGCTAAAAGAAGAAAAGAGCGAATACGTAGTGAACTTATTTCAATTACAGAGGATCATATTTTAAATCAAATTTTATCTGACAAATCTTCAAAAATTGACTCAATGGTGAAGGACATTTATGAAAAGAAAATAGATCCATACTCTGCAATGGAACTGCTCATAGCACCTGAAAAATAAAATTACTTAATTAGGAGGGGTACTGTGATAACCCAAATTGATCACATCGGTATTGCTGTAAAAGATTTGGAAGAAACTATGAAGTTTTACACAGAATGTCTAGGTTTAAAAGTAACTGACATTGAGACTGTAGAAGAACAAAAAGTAAGAACAGCTTTTATTCCCATAGGTGAAGGTGAAATTGAGCTTTTAGAGTCTACTGATCCAGATGGTCCAATAGCAAAACATATTGAGAAAAGAGGCGAAGGTATACAGCACATTGCCTTAAGAGTAGAAAACATAGAAAAGGCACTTGAAGAGCTAAAACAAAAAGGTGTCAGGCTAATAGATCAAAAACCTAGAAAGGGGGCCGGGGGTGCAAGAATAGCTTTTATTCATCCTAAAGCTACTAAAGGAGTATTATTAGAACTTTGTGAAAGATGAGGGAGGAGCAGCTATGGAATCAATAGATAATAAGATTAAAGAATTACATGAAAAGCGCAAAGCCATAGAACTTGGTGGCGGTGAAAAACGCATTCAAAAGCAACATAAAAGTGGAAAACTAACAGCCAGAGAGCGTATAGAGAAACTATTAGACGCAGGAAGTTTTGTTGAAATTGATGCATTTGTAGAACATCGTTGCACAAATTTCGATATGGCA
>DUTQ01000137.1 GCA_012841995.1 Thermoanaerobacterales bacterium
ATGCCAATATATTGACAATGGGCGGGCGGGTCATCGGTTCGGGACATGCCCTGTGTATTGTAAAAACATGGTTAGAGGAAGAGTTCGATGGCGATCGCCATAAGAGGCGAATTGACAAAATCAAGTCATACGAAGAACTTTCATAACTGTTTTGACTTTTTATTATTTGACAACTACTTGATGGAAACATTTTATCGGAAGAGGGTGCATACAAGTTGGAGCTATTGAAATTAGTTGATCCTGAAATTGCAAGTTTAATAAAAAAGGAAACCAGTCGGCAAAGGGACAGGCTGGAGATGATAGCTTCGGAAAATTTTACCAGCATGGCAGTTATGGAAGCCCAAGGGTCTGTGCTGACAAATAAATATGCTGAAGGTTATCCTGGAAAAAGATACTATGGTGGCTGTGAGTATGTGGATTTGGTTGAAGATTTGGCCAGAGAAAGAGCTAAAAAGCTGTTTTTGGCCGAACATGCAAACGTTCAGCCGCATTCGGGGTCTCAAGCAAATATGGCCGTTTACTTTGCAAGCTTAAAGCCGGGAGATAAGGTTATGGGCATGAACCTGTCACATGGTGGGCATTTGACACATGGAAGTCCGGTAAATATATCCGGAAAATATTTTGAATTCATTCCCTATGGGGTATCAGAGCAAACCGGATATATTGATTATGACAGACTGCGGGAATTGGCAAATGAGCACAGGCCAAAGATGATAGTAGCTGGAGCAAGCGCATATCCTCGAATTATAGATTTTGCTAAAATAGCGCGTATAGCAAAAGATGTTGGAGCCTATTTTATGGTAGATATGGCACATATAGCTGGATTAGTGGTAGCAGGACTTCATCCAAATCCAGTTCCAGTAGCTGATTTTGTTACAACGACAACACATAAGACTCTAAGAGGACCGCGTGGTGGCATGATCTTGTGCAAACAACAGCATGCAAAGGCCATAGATCGGGCCGTATTTCCTGGTATTCAAGGCGGGCCTCTCATGCATGTAGTAGCGGCAAAAGCTGTTTGCCTGAAAGAAGCTGCAGGTAGTGAATACGCTAATTACCAAGCTCAAACCGTGAAAAACGCTTCCATCCTGGCCGAAACTTTAAAGGAAAAGGGCTATAATCTTGTAACAGGGGGCACTGACAATCACTTAATTCTTATAGATTTAAGGAACAAGGGTCTCACAGGTAAAGCTGCAGAAGCAATGCTTGAAGAAGTGGGGATTACAGTAAATAAAAATGCTATACCTTATGATCCAGAAGGCCCCAATATTACAAGTGGAATTAGACTCGGCACACCTGCTTTAACTTCAAGGGGTATGAAGGAAAAAGAAATGGTTAAAATCGCTGAGCTGATAGATGAAACTTTAACATGTAAAGATGAGCGAAATAAGCAAAAGGTTGTAAAACATGTTAAAGAATTATGTGATAGTTTTCCGCTTTACACAAATTTGCTTCCAGATTAATTTTTTTTCCTTTGTAGAAAGCAAAAATATTAGGAGGCCAAAATGAAAAACGTGTTTGTTTTTGATCATCCGCTTATACAGCATAAGCTCGGATTGATAAGGGATAAAAATACAGGATCAAAAGAATTCAGGGAATTGGTTGAAGA
>DUTQ01000138.1 GCA_012841995.1 Thermoanaerobacterales bacterium
TGATATGTCAATGTATCTGTAGGTTCATCCATCACAATAATTTTACAATCCATTGACAGCACACGAGCAATTTCTACCATCTGCCCTATTGCTATGCTGTACTCATTAACAGGTTTTGTTACATCAATATTTGTTACACCTAGCTTGGATAAAATCCCTATACTTTCATTTTTCATATGATTCCAATTAATCTTGTTAAATTGATTTACTTTTTCTCGACCTAAAAAAATATTTTCCATCACTGAAAGATGTGGCAAAAGGCTCAGGTCCTGATGAATTATTCCAATACCGTACTCTTGTGACTGTTTAGGAGAGTTTATTTCAATCTTTTCACCGTTCAAAAAAATTTTACCTGTATCTTTGTTATATATACCCCCTAATATTTTTATAAGCGTGGACTTTCCAGCACCATTCTCTCCAAGAAGTGCCAGCACTTCTCCTACATCTAATTCTAAATTCACCTTATCAAGAGCTTTAACTCCGGGAAAGCTTTTACTTATTTCTTCCATTTTAAGCAGCACCTAAAACACCACCCCAGACTGCAATATAACATTGGCAAAAGGCGTGAACTCTCCCGTGCGAATAACTGCTTTTGATCTGCTTGTTTCCTTTTTAAAGTTGGAATGACTTATCTTTTCAATTTCTACATCTTCGAATATTTCCGTAATCTTTTTATAAAGCTCTGGACTTTTTATTTCCATCTCTGATGCTATAGTAACTTTTTCTACCTCCATTTCAGTTAAAACAGCCTCAAGCACATCTAATAATGAGGGGTTCCCTGGTAGTAAGGCAAGATCAATTCTCTGAACATTCTCAGGTATGGGCAATCCTGCGTCAGAGATTACTATTGTATCGGTATGCCCTAATTTTGATATCAAATATGAAATCTCGCTATTTAAGAGCTCCCGCTTTTTCAACTCTCTATTCTCCCTTCTTATGAAATATTTTTTGAAATAAAGTTTTGAACATCTTGTCTTGAAGGTAGAGACCTTTGAGCTCCTAGTTTGAGCGTTGTCAACGCTCCTACAGCATTAGAAAATTTGAGTGCATCCTTTATAGGTTTTCCTTCACCTAATGCCACTGCCAAAGCTCCATTAAATGCATCTCCTGCTGCAGTGGTGTCCACAGCCTTTACTTTAAAGCTCTTGATGAATAGTTCTTCTTTACTATTTTTATAAAAGCATCCGTGCTCTCCTAATGTTACAACAATATTTTTAACGCCTTTTTCTAAAAGCTCATGTGCTGCCCTGCTTACATCCTCTAAATTTTCAACCTTAATATCTGTAAGAGCTGAAAGTTCAGTTTCATTTGGTGTAATAATATCTACCATTGGGTAAATCTTATCTGGTAATTCTTTAGCTGGAGCTGGATTCAATATTACTTTTGTATTTAGTTTATTTGCAAGAGTTATACAGTCCACAACAGTTCCTAACGGTATTTCCAATTGCAATATCATAAAGGCAGCTTCTCTTATCTCATCTGTATATTTTTTGACCCAAGATATATCAATATCAAAATTTGCTCCATGGTAAACTATTATCGTGTTATCACCATTTCTATCAATAGTTATAGAAGCATTTCCTGTAGGTGTTTTAACTGTGTTTAATGCAGTAACAACACCTATCTCTTCCATAGACGCTTTAAGTATACTGCCATTAGCATCATCTCCTACAGCGCCTATCATAAGGACTTCTCCTCCTAGCCGTGCAATAGATGCCGCCTGATTGGCCCCTTTACCACCTGGAGATGTAGTAAACCCTTGAGCTGGAATAGTTTCACCTTTTTTAGGAAGAGATTCAACCTTAAAGTTATAATCCATATTGAGGCTCCCTATTACCACGTATTTCAAACCCCTACCTCCTCGTTGACACCGAATCCCTTATGACCAGTTTAGGCTTTAATACAAGATTATTTACTTTTAACATTTTCCCTTCGATTAGGTTTATCAGCATTTTTGTGGCTTCATACCCCATTTCATAGCAGGGCTGACTTACTGTGGTAAGCTTTGGCTGTAAAACACTGGATAAAACTATATCATCAAAACCTGTCACAGAGATTTCTTCCGGTATGTTTATATTGTTTTTTCTCAATACTTCTATGGCACCAATAGCCATAAGGTCATTGGCACAAGCTACTGCTGTAAAAGATGTCTTTCTTTTAAGAAGCTCTTCCATTGCTTTTTTGCCGCCATCAATCTTATAATCGCCTTCTACAATCAATTTCTTATCTACCTGTATCCCACTTTTTTTAATAGCTTTAACATACCCTCTATATCTTCCAAAGGCAGTACTACTTTCTTTTGGCCCAGATATAAATGCAATTCTTTCATGCCCCATTTCTATTAAATAGCTAACTACATCATACATTCCTTGTATTCCATCAGTGCATATTACAAAAGCATCATCAGCACTAATGCATCTATCTAAAAATACAAAGGGTATTTTATAATCTAATAGCATATTTATGTTTTTACTATTGGGTTTTATGCTGCTTGTAAAGATTATCCCATCAACACACTTTTCCTTTAGTACTTCTATATATAGCCTTTCTTTTTTTGCATCA
>DUTQ01000139.1 GCA_012841995.1 Thermoanaerobacterales bacterium
TAATAACAATCCCAACACAACCCCAAAGATGAAATGGAAGTCTTACTGTACGCTTTTTTATACCAATTGGATTTTCGAGTATTTAAAAAGGGCAAAAACATAAGCTTAATTTTAGCGTAGAAGAGCCACTCCGGTGAAGATGACAGCACTTCTCCTATGAGCTGGCCTTTTAACCATAATGAAGGAGGATTTTTATGTTAATAAAGGATATTTTTTTAAGTAAAACACCGGTGATTTCCTTTGAAATTTTTCCCCCTAAAAGGGAATATCCCATAGAGACTGTCTATGAAACCATTGAATCTTTAAATAAACTAAAGCCGGATTTTATCAGTGTAACATATGGAGCAGGAGGAAGCAGTAGGGACAGGACCGTAGAGATTGCATCAACAATAAAAAACAAGTATGGCATAGAAGCTTTGGCTCACTTGACATGCCTTTCTTCTTCAAAAGAAGACATACAGACCATATTAATGGAGTTAAGGCAAAATCAAGTGGAAAACATATTGGCATTGAGAGGAGATATACCATCAGAAGGATTGAAAGGCGAACCCTATTTTAACTTTGCAAAAGAACTTGTGAGCTTTATCAAGTCAGAGGGCGGTTTTTGTATCGGCGCCGCCGCTTATCCTGAAGGGCATGTGGAATGTGCCAGTTTAGATAAAGATATACAGTATTTGCAAGAAAAGGTCCAATGTGGTGTAGATTTTTTAATAACACAGCTTTTCTTTGACAACAAAAGATTTTACGAATATAAGGATAAGCTTGTCCAAAAAGGCATTAATGTGCCGGTAATGGCGGGGATAATGCCGGTGCTAAACAAAAATCAAATAAAAAAAATGGTATCATTATCTGGGGCAAGTCTGCCAAATAATATTATTAGGATATTGGATAAATACGAGCACAGCCCTGAAGCATTGAGAGAAGCGGGGATAGCTTATGCAACAGAACAAATAATAGATTTACTCTCTTGGGGTGCAGATGGGATTCACATATATACAATGAACAAACCGGATGTAGCGGACACGATTTTAAACAATTTATCACAAATCAGATCAGTATTAACAAAAGAAAATCATTGTTAAAAAAACATTATATATAGGAAGGAGTTAGAGAACTTGAATGTCAGATTACTTGGGAGATAAGTTTATTATACTTGATGGCGCAATGGGCACAATGCTTCAAAAGCAAGGTTTAAAGCCAAAAGATGTGCCTGAAGCGTTTAACATAGAAAGACCGGAAATAATTGCAAAAATACACAAAGAATACATTGAGGCTGGAGCAGATATTATTACAACAAATACCTTTGGTGCAAATGAACTCAAGCTTTCTTCTTGTCCTTATACTGTAGAACTTGTGGTCCAAGCAGGTGTTAAAATAGCCAAAAAGGTAGCAGACGGCAAAAAAGTAGCACTTGACATAGGGCCTATAGGTGAAATTTTGGAACCTGTTGGGCAGCTGAGCTTTGAAAGAGCATATGAAATATTTAAAAGACAGGTAAAAGCAGGGGTCTCCCAAGGTGCAGATATCGCACTTATAGAGACAATGTCAGACCTATATGAGATGAAGGCTGCAATACTTGCTGTAAAAGAAAACTCAAATTTGCCTGTGTTTGCCACAATGACTTTTCAAAAGGACAAGAGGACCCTCATGGGAACAGATCCAAAGACAATGGTTTTTGTATTAGAAGGCCTAGGGGTAGATGCGTTGGGGGTTAACTGTTCGCTAGGCCCCAAAGAACTTCAGCCGGTTGTAGATGAAATACTCAAATATTCATCAATCCCTGTCATGGTACAGCCAAATGCAGGCCTTCCCAAGCAGCAAAAGGGCAAAATCTTTTACGATTTGACCCCAGATGAGTTTTGTGTTGAGATACTGGAAATGGCCAAAAAAGGTGTATCCATATTTGGAGGCTGCTGTGGCACTGATCCCGAATACATAAGGGCCATAGCTGATAGATTGCAAAGTTTAAAGCCTGTTATGACCAAACCTAAAGATTTTACCACTGTATGTTCATCCACAAAAACGGTGTTTATAGACGGCAATATACAGATTGTGGGGGAAAAGCTAAACCCAAGCGGCAAACCCCATTTAAAAAGGGCACTTAAAGAAATGGATATAAACTATATAA
The DNA here is from genome assembly GCA_012841995.1 of Thermoanaerobacterales bacterium. Lineage (GTDB taxonomy): Bacteria > Bacillota > Thermosediminibacteria > Thermosediminibacterales > Tepidanaerobacteraceae > DUTQ01. The sequence goes on from DUTQ01000139.1 coordinate 2,129, forward strand.
TAAATGAAGCCATAAGTCAGCAAAGACACGGGGCCCATATACTAGATGTAAATGCAGGCATGCCTCATATAGACGAAACAAGTGTAATGCTAGAAATGATAAAGCAAATTCAGGGCGCAGTTAATCTGCCTCTTCAGATAGATAGCACAAATCCGCAAGTAATAGAAAAGGCTGCAAGGGCCTATAACGGCAAACCTATCATAAACTCTGTAAATGGCAAGAAAGATGTTATGGAAAGAATATTCCCCATAGCCAAAAAATACGGAGCTGCTGTTATAGGCCTCACCATGGATGAAAACGGAATCCCCAAAAGCTCTAAAAAAAGGCTTGAAATCTGTGATAAGATATTAAAAACCGCACAAAGCTACGGCATTGATAAAAAAGACATAATCATAGACTGTCTCACTCTTACGGCATCAGCGGAACAAGCGCAGGTTTTTGAAACACTAAAAGCTATGAGGGAAATTAAAGAAAAGTATGGTGTCAAGACAATCCTGGGTATAAGCAATATATCCTACGGCCTACCCCAGAGAAAGTTATTAAATAAAACTTTCTTAATAATGGCTGCAACCTTTGGCCTTGATTTGGCATTGATAAATCCTGAAGATGAGGAAATGACAGATGCTATTCGATCTTTCAGGGTATTGGCCAATATGGATAAAGGTGCTAAAGAGTATATCAAATATTATAGTGGCCAGGAAAAAGACTTAAAGCCAAAACCCCAAACAGCACAAAAAAGCATAAGGGAAATAATCTTGGACGGATTAAAAGGTGAAATTGAGCAAAGCACTAAACAACTACTTAATACCAACAAGCCCTTGGAAATTGTAAACAATCATATCATACCTGCACTAGACGAGGTAGGGGAAAAATATGAAAAAGGCGATATATTCCTTCCTCAATTGATACAATCAGCTGAGACGGTAAAGCTGTCCTTTGATGTAATCAAAAA
>DUTQ01000140.1 GCA_012841995.1 Thermoanaerobacterales bacterium
TCACGCATAATTTCAGTGAGGCCACTCTGCAACTCTTTTAACTCTACACGCAAATGTTTTGCTATGCTAAAGTCAACGCTCGAAAGGGGCTCGTCCATAAGCATTATCTTTGGCTGTAAGCGTTGACTTTAGCATAGCAAAACATTTGCGTGTAGAGTTAAAAGAGTTGCAGAGAAACTTAAATTTAACAACTCTTTATGTCACGCATAATTTCAGTGAGGCCAAGGAATTAGCAGACAGGATTGCAGTAATAACACAAGGGCAATTGAGGCAGGTAGGAAAATCTGAAGAGATTTTCATGAATCCCGATAAAAAAATACAGCATTTTATACCTGCACCAAATTTACTCAAATGTGATGATGTAAAAATGCTGAATACAGGCATTATACAAGTAAGATGTAAAGACATGGAACTTGTTGTCCCTACTGAAAAAAGAGAAGTAAATAAAATAGCAATTTTACCAAAGGATATAACCATGTCACTTTTGATGCCTCCTGGCCCCAAAGTCAACAGGTTTTTAGGGGAGGTATTTAATATAAAAGAGGAAGGCCCCTTTGCACAGTGTGAGGTAAAAATAAAAGGCAATGTGTTGAGAGTGGAGGTCCCAAAAGACTATATAAAACGCGAAAGATTTGTTCCTAAACAAAAAGTGTGGATTAAAATCAATATGAAAAAGATACAGGTAATATAGTTTGCATAACTAAAAGGATTACATTTCTGTTTTCAGAAAATGTAATCCTTTTTTTAAAATCAAACAGAACAGCAATTGCGCACAGGAAAGATTTCAAACTTCAGATAAATAAAAAAACTGCAAGTTGTATAAAAATAAGAAGGATTATAAGAGTCGTTGCCGAATTTATATTATAAATATAGAAATAGTATTTAAGAAAGTTAAAAAAGGAGTATTTACAATGACCAAAAGTCAGTATATAAATCAATCTGTTCAAAGGGCAATAAGAATAATGCATCTGTTTAGCCCAAAAGAGAATGAGCTGAGCTTGACTGAAATCAGCAGAAAAACAGGGATCCATAAGAGCATTGTCTTTAGGATTCTTGCAACTCTAGAAAGTGAAGGCTGGCTTATAAAAAACCCTGAAACAAGTAAGTACATGCTTGGAGTAAGATTGCTTTCACTAAGCGGGGTGGTTCTGGAAGAATTAAGCATACGCAAGATTGCCTTACCTGTAATGGAAGAGCTTTCGGAAAAAACAGGTGAGACAGTGGTTTTAACAATGAGTTCAAATGGTGGAGCCATATGTATAGAAAAAATTGATAGTGACAGCAGCGTTAGGATAACAACACAGGTTGGAAGGCATTATCCGCTTCACGCAGGTGCTACTGGCCTTGCGGTTCTCATGGGCATGCCTGATGATCAAATAAGGGAGGTTTTAAATAGAGAGCCTCTAGAAAAAATCACCAATAAGACAATAACAGATCCGGAGTTAATCTTTGAGATGGTAAAAGAAGCAAAAAAGGATGGGTATATTATTTCAGTAGGTACTGTAGATCCGGGCGTTGTAGCAATAGGAATTCCATTAAACTTTCCTCAACAACATGTCTACTTTGGTATAAGTGTTACAGGTCCTAAATACAGATTAAATGAAAAAAAACTTCAATTTGTCATTGAAGAATTAAAAAATGCAAAGCAAAAAATTTTACAGACAGGCATAAATGACTAAATTCTAAACGTACTATTTTAAATTATTAATGCTATTAATTTTAGAAAAAGGTGATACTTATGTTAACAAATTTTAGAGACACATTAAGCTTTTATGAAAAAAGGGGGCAACTGACCAGGGTAAAAAAAGAAGTAGATAGAGAATTTGAAGTGGCAGCATTACTCGCACACTTTGAGGACAA
>DUTQ01000141.1 GCA_012841995.1 Thermoanaerobacterales bacterium
CCCCAAGGCAACTTTATAATAACTATATTTGCGTTTGATAATGCAAATATAGCAACTAGTAAAGCAAAAACAAGCGCTAACACCAAAATGATTTGCATGGCAGGCCCTCCTTACCTTTAGCTTGTTTTAGATAAATAAAATAATAATTTCTGTGCTTACATATTTCTACATACTTTTTTAAAATCCTGCCATTTTATAATAACTGTCCACTTTCTCTTACTGCATCAACCAATGCTTGCTTTTCAAGTTCATCAACTACAAATAGTTTGCCATCAGCAGCCTTTGTAATATCTACTAGGCATTCCTTATTAGGGTGTAAGCCAATACAGCAAAATTGGATTTTGGTTTTTTTTATTTTTCGCGCTGCTGTTATTGCATCTTTTAGGGGATCATCTGTCCATAATGGGACCGTAGGTATTCCATCGGTTACAAGCATAATCAGTGGATTTTTAAAATGCTTAGAATTTAAATAGATATTACTATTATCTAAAGCCTTTGCCAAAGGTGTCAGCCCATCTGATTTTATTCTATTTAATCCTTGCTCTAATACATTAAAGTTTCTAGTAAATGGCACATAGAGATCTACATCTTCACCTTGAAAAGCAATAACACTAACCCTTCTATTTGTTCTCATTATCAAGATGTTAGCCAAAAACTTAGCATTTCTTAATCTATCACCAGACATACTTGAACTCGAATCAATTACAAGACAAATATCTTGTTCTATTTTCTGCTCCCGCTCTATATTGAATAAGTCCTTGCTGCTTATTGAAAAAGGTTTGTTTTCATTGTAACATCTTGTCAGTGAACTCATTATTGTCTTGCTGATATCTAATTCTTCTAGCCATTGCCCTCTTTCAATCGGTTTAGAAATTGAGGTTTTTCCATTTGTTCTATAATGGCCTTTAGATAGTGATTTTAAATTATTGTAACCATTTAATCCTGTTAATCCCGGGAAAGATTTAATTGCTTTTTTTAGAGCCATCTCTATTTCTCTAAACTTGAGTTTAAAAACTAACTTTAGGTGCTGACCTTGATTTGTCAATTTATAACAACCTGATTTTTTTTGGATATAACCCCTTTTTTGTAGATATTCCAATATATCATCAGCATCGCCAATCTTCTCTTTAATTTCATTAGACTTCCTTGCAGATAAACCATTGTCATCAATTGAATTCAGCAATTCATATATACCCCTTGAGGTTCCAAAATATTCAGCAATATCTATTGCCTCTTTTTCGATTCCTGTTGACTCGGTAAATTGATTGTAAAAACTATTGTCTTTTAGAAATGAATCCGAATTTGATGTATAAGATGATTTATCTTGCGGCAAGTTAGCTTGTTCGTGAATTAATCTCTCTATTTTTCTAAGTTCTATATTTTGTTCCATTAAACCTTCTTCAGTTTTTTCAACTAAAAAGAAAATATCCTCAAAGTTGTTTTCTAAAGCCAGCCCTGTCAAATGTACATGATTCATATGGTTCTTTCTTATGGTTTTTTCTAAACCATAAGAAAGGCTCCCAGAAAGCCTTCCTCCACCACTTGCCGTCTGAATATCCAAATAATCTGCTAAAAACCTCTTTGATTTTAGTTCAAGGTGGTTTATTATATTTTTTGCTAGTTTTTTTACATCACAAATTGCTATCTCATGAAATAAGTCTATATGAAAAATTTCATTTTCATAATGACGATTATAAAATGAAATTCCAATATCATTATTTACGAGAATATGAACATTTTCAGGCGAACTGGGGTCTATAGTATGCACTTTGTGACTAACTACTGCTGTCTGTCCAATTCTTACACCTTTATTTTTATCTAGTTCATTTATGAGCTTTTTGATGTAGAACATGCTATAACTCCTTATCTGTTTTTACATACTCTTTCAGCTCTAGTTCACTAATTGGCAAAGCCTTTTGGGGAGGAGCATTCAAATTAGTGTCTTTGGCATTTTGATGCTTTGAATATCCATTTCTACTTGATGATGTTCCTCCTGATTGTGAGCGGTTTTTAAAATAATTCGATAGTTTTTCAAATAAACTTAAAGATTGTCTTTTATCTATTTCAGTATTTTTTTTCTTGGCAACATCTTCTATTATATTTTTTTCAGATTTTAACAAAACATCATTATCTGTGTGTTTATTAGTTAGCTGTTGTAACCTTTCTAATATATCATTTAAATTCTTTTTATCTGTTCTATGCCGTAAGGCATGTGCAGTTATAAAGATTAAATCATTTATATTAGAAGTTCTGTTTGTCATCGCACTTTTAAATTTAACACCTTGGAGTATAGCTTCAACACCTCTTATACTTTCCAATCCAAAATCTACATAAATTGAAGCTAGCAAGCTTTTAATTTTATCTGAAGGAGTAAAGTTATTTATTTCATTTGCTACTTGGGTAAATAGGCAGCGTTTTTTTGTTTCTAGTCCATCAAAAAAGGGATTAATCTGTTTCTTCAGTATCATTTCTACGATATTAGGATCAGTGGGACGTTCTACATTTACTGTAAAATCAAAGCGGTCAGAAAGCTGCCTCCTTATTTCTGCTAATGGCCCTGGGTCTTCATCTGGGTTTGAAGCAGCCCATATGCTGACTTGGGCAGGAATTATTATCGGGGAGAAACCTACTTCCTCAATCTGTATCTTTCCAGGTTTTGTTCCCATAACATCAAGTAGCACATCAGCAATTTCAGGAGACATATCAGCTACCCTATTTATTTCATCAATAAAGATAATACCTCTATGAGCCTTTGGTATTGTCCCCAAGAGAATTGCAGCCTCAGGATTTCTTTTTGACGTTAGTTTTTTCAAGTCAATACTACCCACAACTGTACCTTTTTTTGCAGAAGGGGAGATTTCCAAAAATGGCATATCAATCTGTTCAATTCCGATTTCCAATATTTCTTGTTTTGTCAGATTTTTATGTTCTGGACAATGGGGATTGTTTGGATCACAGTTATAATCACAACCTTTAATTCTCTTTATTTTGGGTAATATTTCTCTCGATGCTCTTATTATTGTGGTTTTCCCTGTTCCGCGCAAACCTTCTGCATGTAAATGCAAAGGCTGCGCAACTAGTGTTCCCAAAATAGATAGTTCAATAAAATCAAAAAGTGCAGCATTCCCTGAATGTTTAATAAGCTGATTGTATTTTTTCATATAATACCCTCTCAAATATCATTTTTTAGATCTATAACTATTTTCCCTAAAAATGCGATTTTTAATTAAAAAAAAAGAGACTTTTAAGCCTCTTTTTCATCAGTAAATGCTTTTATCTGTTTTTCTAACTCTTCTACTTTCAGTTTAACAACTTCAAGCTCATCTTTTTTAACAAGATCCATGGAAGATATAATTTTTTCAGTTTGTTCTTGTAATTTCACCATCATCTTATTTCTCTCTTCTTGCGCTCGATCTAATACGCTGTTTAGAACATCTTTTCCCTCATCTGCAGATAATTCTCCTTTTTTGATGAGCTCGGTAACCACCTCTTCGGCCTTTTCCTTTGTCATTGTAGCAAGACCAATACCAGCATACAACAATTCCTTAAAAAAAATAATCAACACCTCTTTCATGCCTTTGCGGTTTTCGGATCTCCCCTAAACATAGCCCATAAAGGACATGCTAAAAAAATTGAAGAATATGTTCCGCTAGTTATACCAACTATTAGGGCTAGTGTAAAGTCGCGAATAGTTTCTCCGCCAAAAATGAAAAGAGTAACTACAGCAATAAGAGTTGTCAGTGATGTATTTATAGTCCTCGACATTGTTTGAGCAATGCTTTCGTTTATTACATCTGAGAAAGCTGTCTTGTGCATTAGTTTCAAATTTTCTCTGACTCTATCAAATATAACAATAGTATCATTAATGGAATAACCGACGATTGCCAAAAGTGCAGCAACAAAGTTAATGTCTACAGGTATCCTGAATATGGCAAATATACTTATAAGTACTAATACATCATGAACTAAAGCAATAATTGCAGCTAACGCTGACCTAAACTCAAACCTAAATGAAATATAAATAAGCATACCAATGTTTGCGATTATTAAAGCCAAAACTGCTTGTCTTTGCAGTTCCTTTCCAATTACTGCATCTACCTTATCAGCTCTTACTAATACGAGTTTTGGAAATTTTTGCTTTAAAGCGTTCGTGATTTCATTTTGTTTATCGTTATCTAATTCAACAGTGCGAATAATTAATTCTTGTTTATTATCACCTGCTTTTTTAGTGTCATAATCCGATAAATTGAAGGTATCTAATACTTGTCTTACATCTTTTAAATCATAACTGCTATTTACATTGTATTGAAGAATACTACCACCAGTAAAATCTATGCCCCAATTTAGCCCGTTTGTTATAAGACAAAATAAACCTGCTAAAATTATAACCAATGACAAAACAAACCATATTTTACGGTTCTCTACTATTTTATAGGATTTCACTGTTTTTCACCTCTTATGCAACAAAAGAATTTTTTATTTGTAAATATTTTGGCATTGACCAGGTTAACCAACAAAATCCTAGTAATAAAGACTGCAGTCAAAAAGCTTACCAATATACCGATTATCAAAGTAACTGCAAAGCCCCTAACTGGCCCTGTCCCCAAATAGAGTAATACTACAGCCGCTATTATTGTTGTGATGTTTGAATCTAGGATAGTTGTAATAGCTCTATGAAAGCCTGAATCAATGGCAGCTCTCAATGTTTTACCATTTTCTAATTCTTCTTTCAAGCGCTCAAAAATTAAAACATTAGCATCGACGGCCATACCTATACTTAAAATAAACCCAGCTATTCCAGGTAGTGTGAGTGTAGCGCCTATTGCAACAAAAACTAATAAAACGAGTATTACATATATAATTAACGAAAAACCAGCAACTAAACCAGGAACTCGATAATAAATTATCATATATAGTATTATTAAAGCTATTCCCAAAATACCTGCCTTAACACTCTTTGTAAGTGAATCAGCCCCAAGTGTTGGCCCAAGAGACATTATTTGACGTTGCTCCAAGTCTACCGGCAAGGCACCTGCTCGAATTAATGTAGCAAGCTCTCCAGCTTTTTCTATATCAGGAAGATTTGTAATAACTGCTTCACCATTGGGAATTACATCTTGGACAGTCGGAGCAGAGATAATCTGTTCGTCGAGTTTTATAGCTATTTGCTTACCTAGAAACTCTCTTGTTGCCTTTTCAAACTTTTTAGCACCATCAGAATCAAATTTTAGGCTTACAAGAGGTTCATTTTGACCTCCATAAACAGCTTTTGCATCTCTCACATTATTACCTGTCAAGATGACTTTTCCATCTGGACCTATAAATTGGAGAGAAGCGGTTTTACCAATGAGCTCTAATGCTCTTTGAGAATCATCTATACCTGGTAATTCTACTAATATTCTTGTTTTCCCCTGGCGCGTTATTAAAGGTTCAGCAACACCTAATTGATCTACCCTGCCTCTGATGACTTCTACAGCGCCATTCATTTTTTCATCTGTTACCTTCTCGCCAGCTTTTGGCTTTGCTTCCAACAAAACTGATACGCCACCCTGCAGATCTAATCCCAAATTTATGGCAGATTTGATAGGTAATACCCTATAACCTGCAATTTCAAATCCATTCAATGCTGTAAACGATAATAAAAGTAAAATTACAATCATAATAACTACTTTTATAGTACTTTTTTGACTTGAACTCATTTAGTTCTTTCCTCCAATCAAAACATTGCTGCCATTTATTATATCCTTGATTTTACGTACTTGTCAATAATGCTAAAAATAAGAACAAATGCTTTTATCTTTTGGAAAAGTTGCTGTTTCCACTAAAGTTACTTTCCATCCCTAAATCAAGGATAGCTTTGATAGCAAAATCTATAATAAGAAAAAGGGCCTTTCTCCGGCCCGTAATTATTTGCTATTATCGTTTTGACACACTTGGTTTGCAACTGTGCACGATGTCTTGCATGCAGATTGACAAGAAGACTGACATTCTCCGCAGCCTTTATGGGTTTTAATATCTCTATCATTAAAATTACCTTTATGTACTGTTTTTATATGCTTCAATTTAAATATCCTCCTTATTTTAGTCTAATAAAATTATAGCACAAATTATATATTAAGAAAAGGTAAAATTATAAAAAGCCAATTAATCCTAAATTTAAAAACTTCACAAAAAGAACAAACAGCTAAAAATGCTCTTTTATTTTAAAAAGTAAATATTATGCTGGATGTATATCAAATTTATCCTTGATTAGCAGTTCACTTTCTATTTTATATTTCCCAGCTTGCCTATCTTTAAAAAAATTCATGGCAACATTTGGGAAAAGGGCATATGTTAACACATCCTCTTCCTTTTCCATATAATATGATATCTCTTTAAAGTGCTTTTCTAATTCTGGTTCTAGCAAATCAGCCGGACGACAGGTAATAACTTCCTCATTTCCAATAATCTTTTTCCTGATTTCTGAACTTATTTCCTTTGGTGGTCTGCCATATAATCCTTTGACATAATTCTTAACTTCTTTTATTACCATCTTATATGGTTCACCTGTTAGGACATTTACAA
>DUTQ01000142.1 GCA_012841995.1 Thermoanaerobacterales bacterium
AACTAAAGTAGACGACTACGGTTAAGAAGGCCCGTTAATAGCCTTCAGGTATCGGAAAATCTATTAATACTTGTTATAAAAGTTGATTTTCCCGTACTTTAGAGGCCATTTTTGGCAAAATTGGGTGGTACCGCGAGAGTCCCTCGCCCCTTTCATGTGGGGTGAGGGTTTTTTGTTTGTAATTTTTATCTAAACTGTAAAGAGGACAAAATAATAAAAAAATTGCTCAATGCAATAGTTTCATGGCGTTTTGTGCCTTGAGCAAAGCGAAAGGAATGATTTATTAAAATGAGTAAAAAGACATATTATATTACGACACCAATCTATTATCCGAGTGACAAATTGCATATTGGCCACTCATATACCACTGTTGCAGCTGATGCTATGGCGAGGTTTAAGAGACTGACTGGCTATGATGTATTTTTTATGACAGGGACAGATGAACATGGGCAGAAGATACAGCTTAAAGCCGAAGAAAAGGGAAAAACGCCAAAGGAGTTTGTCGATGAGATTGTAGCAGATATCAAGCAGCTTTGGGGAATCCTGGATGTCAAGTATGATCATTTCATACGCACAACTGATGATTATCATGTAAAGGCTGTACAAAACATCTTTCAAAAGCTCTATGACCAAGGCGATATCTATAAAGGTGAGTATGAGGGATGGTACTGTACCCCATGTGAATCCTTTTTCACAGAACACCAATTAAAAGATGGCAATTGTCCGGATTGTGGCAGGCCGGTACAGCGTATTCGCGAGGAAGCCTATTTTTTTAAGCTATCCAAATATCAGGACAAGATGATAAAATATATCGAAGATCACCCGGATTTTATTCAACCTGTATCAAGACAGAAAGAGATGATAAACAACTTCTTAAAACCGGGATTAGAGGACCTGTGTGTATCAAGAACCAGTTTTGATTGGGGAATTCCAGTGCCATTTGATAAAGAACATGTTATTTACGTATGGATAGATGCCCTTTCAAACTATATTACCGCTTTGGGATATTCATTAGAAGATGACTCCATGATGAAGAAATACTGGCCTGCAGATGTCCACCTTGTGGGAAAAGAAATCGTCCGCTTTCACACAATTATTTGGCCTATTATGCTAATGGCCTTAGGCCTTCCACTACCCAAACAAGTCTTTGGGCATGGCTGGCTCATACTTGAAGGTGGCAAGATGTCAAAATCCAAGGGCAATGTGGTCGACCCTAAGGTGCTTGTAAACCTTTATGGTGTCGACGCTGTAAGGTATTTCCTCTTACGCGAGATTCCCTTTGGAGCAGATGGGGTATTTTCCAACAAGTCCCTTATAGACAGAATAAACTTTGATTTGGCAAATGACTTAGGGAACCTTCTTTCACGCACTGTCACTATGATAGAAAAATATTGTGAAGCAAAGATTCCAAAGCCTTCTGCAAAAGAAGAAATCGATCAAGATTTAACCTCTATGGCTGAAAAGCTTCCAGAGAATGTGGAAAAATTAATGAATGACCTGGAGTTTTCGGGGGCCCTTCAGGAAATATGGAAGTTTGTGCGACGCGCAAACAAATACATCGATGAGACCATGCCATGGAAACTTGCAAAGGATGAAACAAAGAAAGACCGTTTGGATACCGTGCTTTACAATTTAGCTGAAGTGCTCCGCATAATTTCAGTACACATCTCACCATTTATGCCAAATACACCTGAAAAGATTCGCAAACAGCTTGGCATAACAGATGAAAGCTTGAGCACATGGGAAAGTGTGAAGACTTTTGGTAAATTACCTTCAGGCCTTACAACAGCCAAAAAGGAAATAATATTCCCTAGGATTGAGGAAGATAAATCATCTGACAAAGCAAAAGAAAACGAACAAACTGCCCCAAAAAAACAAGAACAGACAAAGCAAGAACAAGATACAAACGCTAATCTTGTGACAATAGACGATTTTGCCAAACTTGAATTAAGAGTTGCTGAAATAGTTGAAGCTGAAAAAGTAGAAGGTGCAGATAAGCTATTAAAGCTTCAGGTTGAAATCGGTGACACAAGGCGTCAAATAGTAGCCGGAATTGCAAAACACTATAAACCTGAACAACTGTTAGGAAAGAAGATCATTGTAGTATCAAATCTAAAGCCTGCTAAACTGCGCGGCGTAGAATCACAGGGCATGCTTTTGGCGGCTTCGATTGGCAAGGAGCTTACGCTTGTTACTGTTGATGATGATATTGCATCAGGTGCAAGGGTAAAGTAGTGAGGTGATTTTATGTTTTTTGATGTCCATGCACATTTGGACGATGAAGCCTTTGATGAAGACAGAAAAGAGGTAATAAAAGACATACAAAATGCCGGAATTTGTGTTATTAATGCCGGGTCAGATATTGCATCAAGTGAATTTTCTTTGGATCTTGCGGATAGGTATGACTTTATATATGCTTGTATAGGTATCCATCCACATGAAGCAAAAGATGTTCCGGTAGACTATCTTGATATACTAAGGGATTTATCCAAACATAAAAAAGTTGTTGCAATAGGAGAAATAGGCCTTGATTACTATTATGATCTGTCAGATAAAGAAGACCAGAAAAAGGTATTTATGGAACAACTAGGACTTGCTAAAGAGCTTGATTTGCCAGTAGTTATCCACGATAGAGAGGCACATCAAGATACTCTGGATATTGTAAAAGCATCTGGAGTAAAAAAAGGCCTTATGCACTGCTATTCCGGAAGTTACGAAATGGCATTGGAATTTATAAAACTCGGTTTTTACTTTTCTTTTGGTGGTATTATCACGTTTAAGAATGCAAAGAAGCCGAAAGAAGTTGTTGCAAAACTGCCCCTTGAAAGTATATTGTGTGAAACCGATTGCCCTTATCTTACCCCTGAACCTTATCGGGGCAGGAGAAACGACCCAACTAAGATACCCATAATAGCACAAAAGATAGCCGAACTCAGAGACATGGATTTTCATGGATTAGAAATGGCATTAGAGCAAAATACTCGCAACCTGTTTTTTAAGTAATTCATAAACCGGCAATAGGCACAAAAGACAGATCCACCCTTATTTTTTTATTAGGTGGATCTGTCTTTTTTCTGACATTTATCTACATAGATATTGGGATTTTTGATGTATTTGGATTCAGCATTCTTGTTTAAATCATCGGATTTAACGGCTTTTTTATATATTTTTTGCGATAGGTTTGGATCTTTAGTTTTGAATTGTTTTACCGGTTTATTGTCATACATTGTTTTATTTAAATTTAACTGTTGATTATGTTTAATACATGGGAGTATTTTTTGGTTTATAAAGTCATTTTCCTTGGGGTCATCACCGTGCGGTGTGCTGGATTCAGCCACCTTTTTTGCCCGGGAAATAAAAGGGAGACTCAACATAGAATCCTTGAGTTTATGAATTAAAGATGACAATTTTTTAGTGCCCTCTTCACCGTAAAAGATACTATGCATACCCATTAATGCAAGGAAAACAAAAAGTAATACTATAAAATACATTTACCCACCTCGCTTTTAAAAAAGCTGTAAGTAAAAACACTATTAATTAATTTTAGTCAAAACTTATCAAGATTATTACAATTATCTAAAAAAAATAATATATAGGGCAGGGCTTAAAGCCTGCCCTCA
>DUTQ01000143.1 GCA_012841995.1 Thermoanaerobacterales bacterium
ATCCACCATGAGCATTTATAAAATTGACCGCGGTATTTAACGCATCATAAAAATTTGTTGATTTCTTCTGTTCCTTAACACCCGGGAAACTATACTCCAAAGCCCCATCGCTGTATACTCGAAGTCCTCTTTGGCCATCAGTATAGATTACTGCCTCATCTTTTTCTTCAATCTTACGTGTTATGGAAAAATCAGGGAAAAATTTAGCAGCTATCCTATCACTTACAATTTCTTCATCTTTACACAAATAAATAGACATCTCAAAAGGGGTAAGTGAAACATATATATTTTTTTCGATCTTCAAGTTTTGATTTCCTGAAGGAAGTTCAGCAAAAAGGATCGGGTTTGAATTGGAAATCTTGTCTAATGTTAGTGTCAGCTCTTTTTGATTTGAGTCCTGGCTGATTAAGAAGTACTTGTCGTTGTTATCTCTCAAATAAACACAAACGCCCTGATCTTCTACGATCAGGTAAGATTTAACCATCATACCATCTAGTACTGTGGAATCAAAGGGTTTAATATCTAATAATCTTTTTATAAAATTTGCTGGAAGTGGTGTAGAAAAAAATGCCTCAATCCCTTTTTTGTCAATGAAGTATTCCTGGGAATGTATGGTAGGTTCAGGTTTTTTTTCCGCCCATTTAGAAGCTAGAGTTTTTTTTGTAAAATCCAATGTGCTTTCGTACAGTGGAGAAGAAGGCGTTATAACAGTGCATATAGAGCCTCCTAAGTGCACCAATAACTTGCCCGGGTTTGCCACAGATGCTAAGTCTACCTTTTTACCTTCTGCAATATGAGTATCATCGTTTATTTTACCTGGGACTTGTGACCATATATTAAAAGAAAGAAAAAGGCTGGTTCCCACCAGTAAAATAAGGATCCAGACTAAAATTGAATCTCTTGACATGGTGGCACCGCCTCTATTTTAATATCAGAAACGTCCTAATGGTTTGTACAAGGGAGTCTAGTTGCCCAGATCCATTTTGAAGTTGGTAAACCCGCCGTGATACAGTAATCGGCGATTTGTAAGGTATATTTGCTCTGACTGTTATAATATTATTTCTCGATGTTATAGGTACTTGTGTTAGGAAAATCCCTGCAGCACCTACATTGACTCTAGCCTTAGTCTTACCATTAACCATTACTACAACATTTGCATTTGGAACGGTCTCTCCTGAAACTACGACAGTTCCCGAATTTGTCATAAAGTTATCTCTTGGTTCATTTACAACAAGGAATCTATCCAAGGCTTTCGCCGAGGGAGATAATATTATTGTAAAGAGCATGACTATAACAAATACTAATGCAGTTTTTTTCATCCTTCTCTCCCTTTCGAAAAATAAGCCTGAATACTGGCTATCTAATCTCTACGCCCAATTTTATTTTAAACGAAGAATATTACAATAAGATTACAGAAGGATTAAGATTAAATTACAGATGGTAATTATCCCCTTAAGCAATCTCATCTATTGCAGGCAATAGTATTGAGACCTCTGTACCATGGCCTGGCGTACTTTGAATTAATATTTCTCCATTATGTGCATTGATAATTTCCTTTGCAATTGAGAGGCCTAGCCCTGTGCCCCCCATTTGACGTGAGCGCGTCTTATCAACTCTGTAAAATCTTTCAAATATACGGGAAAGATCTTCTTTAGGTATACCAATTCCTGAATCGCGAAACACCACTTTTATATATTTACCGTCCTGCTTGAGATATACGTAAATACTGCCACCTTCAGGTGTGTATTTTATAGCGTTACTCATAATGTTTTGAAATACCTGTTCTATCTTATCCCTATCGGCATAAACCTTAGAAATACCATCAGGTAAATCATAGCGTAATTCTTGTTTTTTCTTCCTTGCATTTACAGCCATCTTATCGATTACATCTTTAAGCACCATTTCTAAACTAATTGGGCTCTTTTCCCATCTGGTTTCCCTATTATCAAGCCGTGATAACTCTAGAAGGTCGCTTACGAGTCTTGTCATTCTGTCTGCCTCATTGTTTACCACATTTAAAAAGCTCTCGGCAAGTTCATGTTCAGTTAAGGCGCCATCTAATAATGTTTCAGTGTAGCTCTTTATCGTAGTCAGAGGTGTCCTTAACTCATGGGAAACATTTGCCACAAATTCCTTGCGCATATCATCAAGTTTGTGCTGCTTCGTTATGTCTTGCAGCACTATAATCAGACCAACTACAAGATCCTCCCGTTTAAGAGGTGCTATAATTGATTTTAATATTGCGTTATTTGTTTTTATAAGGATTTCCTTGTCTTCAGGTTTTTCATTGAGATAGTTTTCAAAATTTACCTTTAACAAAGATTGTAAAAACTCATTGTCTATGTGTTTATTGTTGAGTAAGAGCATCTGCCTTGCAGCCGGGTTGATATGTATAATCTCACCCCTGCTGTTTAACGCAATAACACCATCTGCCATATTGAGCAGTATTGCTTCAATTTTTTCCTTTTCATCTGATATCTGCTCCAATGTCTCCTTTAGGCGAGTTGTGAGGAAATTGAACATCTTAGTTAATTTGCCTATTTCATCATCAGATTTTACCGGTATTTTGTGGTCAAAATCCCCTTTTGCCATCAATGCAGCTTTTTGTGTAACCTCTTGTATAGGGCCAGTAATTGTTTTTGAAAGGGCATAACCTAAAAATCCAGTTATTACCATTGCAATGACAGTAGCCATAAATAATATTGTTTTAATATCGCCTATGGTAGCATATATATTCTCCATTGAAGAGATAAGATAGATAATCCCAACAACCTTATTTCCATTTAAAACCGGATAAGCCATATGCATAAATCGCTTTTTAGTAGCAGAATCCTGTCTAATATCCCTGGCATACTCTCCAAGAGCTGCTTTTGTTGTCTCAGGTGTCAAAAGTTTAACTCCCTGCTGAAACTTCTCTTCCTCAATATCTGTCGTAGATATTACATTGGCATCAGCGTCTAGTATTACTATATACATGATTTCAGAATCAGAACCAGTAAAGCCTTGAATGAGATTATTTATTTCTTGATATCTGGGAACAGGGTACATATGTCTTTCGATAAAATTAGATATGAGTTGAGCCTTCCCCTCCATGCTGTTTGAAAGGTTATCTATATGGTATCTTTCCATGGATTGGAGGAGAAATCCCCCTACAACTTCCATGGCAAGCAAAATGAGCAGGATATATATGGAAACTAATTTCCATTGGATACTCCTGAACATGACAAGCCCCCTAATGTTTTAGAAAATAATAGCCAATTCCTCTCTTGGTCAGAATATACCTGGGATTTGCTGGGTCATCCTCCACTTTTTCTCTTAATCTTCTTATGGTCACATCAACTGTTCTGATATCCCCATAATACTCATATCCCCATACTTCCTCAAGCAACTTTTCCCTAGTAAAAACCTGACCTGCTTGAGTCGCTAAAAACTTCAGTAATTCGAATTCTCGAAATGTGAGATCAAGTGGTTCTCCGTCTTTTTTAAAAACATAGCTCTTCATATCAAGCTCTAGGTTTCTTATTTTTATGACTTCATCCTGTACCTTGCCTGATAGGTTTACTCTGCGCAAATTGGCCTTGACTCTTGCCATAAGCTCCCTCATGCTGAAAGGTTTAGTGATATAATCATCGGCACCAAGCTCAAGACCTAATACTTTATCTACTTCTTCGCCTTTTGCAGTCAGCATAATGATAGGGCATGTCAGTTTTTCGCGCAATTTTTTGCAGACTGTAAATCCGTCTTGTTTTGGCAACATAATGTCTAGGAGAATTAAATCTGGATTTTTCCCAAATGCCTTGTTTATAGCTTCTTCACCATCATATGCTACAGAAACGCTGTAACCTTCCTTTTTTAGATTATATTTTAAGATATCGACAATAGGTTTTTCATCGTCCACAACTAATACTTCCTTATTCATCTTGAACACCCCCATAAGTGTTATTCGCCATAGCGATATGTTCCCCCTCCATATGAGAAGCATCTACCGATTGAAGGAAGATTTCATTAACACAAGCACCGCTTTTTAGCATAGAAAACACATTTTTGATTTCATCTATCTGTCCATCACCAATTAAGGCTTTAGTCATATCAAGGGCTGCAAGGTAGGCAACCGCTGTATCTGGCAACTCATCAAAACAGTAAAAAATATCATTTAGTTGATACTTTGTTTTTTCATCTACATCAAAATCCATGTCAAGTGTATACCCGGTTACCTGTTGTTCAACATATTGTGCCACACCTTCGGTAAACCATCTGGAATAATTGCCACCTGTAAGTTCGTCAACAACAAGGTGTGTGTATTCATGAACCATTGGGCCTTCTTTAAAATAATCCTTATTGCCCAAGGGTGATTGTAAATGAATAAAGCCCATGTAATATACTCCCTGGACCTTTTCCTCTTCCGGCCATCCAAAGGCCCTTGCCATACTGCTTTGGTCTGCATAGATCACGACTGGAATTTTGAATCTTGGGAAAAAATCAAACATCTCTCCTATTATATCATAAGTTTTTTCTGCTGAAGATGCTACAATTTGTACATTACTTCGATTCTCTTGCTTAAAAAACAGTTTGAAATGTTCGGTTTCTATAACCTCAAATCCTTTGGCCTTATATAAGTACTCATTAAAATACTTGTATATTAAATTAAAGTTATTTGTAGTGTTTACATCTGTAATTTTATATTTTGGTGTTGATTCAGGATAAATTTGGTTCTCGTTGATATTATAATAAAAAAATTCATTTATTGTCAAAAAAACAATTATGCTCAAAAAAAATATTAAGATGATTTTTTTATTTTTCATAGTTTCCCCCCTCCCCTTATAGATTATATTAAAAAAAATAATCATTTTCACTGGAAAATAAAGAAAAGCGGCTTTATGCCGCTTTCAAAGGGGGGATCGTTTTGTTGTTGCTGACTGCTTCAATTTTATTATAATTGAGGAATATTAAAGTATTGTTTCAGTTGTATTACAATTATATTACAAAATGCCCCTTTAATCGACATTTCATCATTTTAAACTTGTGCCTATTAGTATAAGTAGCACACCTGCAGCTATTATTAACAGTTTTAAGGAAGAAGAAGCATCAGCCATGCCCACAAGCCCCAAAAAACTCACACCAATAAATACAAACTGACCTACTAATCCCACAAGTGCATTTACTCTTATAGCTGTTTCAACGCTATTTAACTTTAAAAACAATATAGCTGCTAAAAACTCTAGGCTTGCCGAAATGAATCTCAATAAAGCCATATAGCAAAGAATAGGGTCCATTAAACTATTTCCCCTTTTGCAAAGTAATTTATTAAATCTATATGCTGTATTTTATCTGGTAATACCATAGCATGACATTCAATAAGCCAATTGTGATTTTGGTGTTTGAGGTGCCGTCGTCTTCACCGAAATAAATTTCTACACTGAAATCAATTTTGCCTTTTTAGCTGATAGCCTTTCAAACTCTAAATCAATACCTTTAAAATTTGTTTCAAAAATCCCGTTTAACTCACTAAAGAAATTTCTATATAGTGCCGTTTCTCTCACACGTGGTCTTTCTAGAGGATTTTTAATATCAGCTAAAATACAGCCTGGCGCAAAAGCTATAATCCGATCTGAAAGATCTATGGCCTCTTCAATGTCATGTGTTACAAAGATTATGGTTACTTTTGTCTTATTCCAAACCTTTAGGAGCATATGATGCATAGCCTTCCGGCTAAAGGCATCAAGACTTCCAAAGGGTTCATCCATTAAAAGTACCTTAGGGCCCACTGAAAGAGCCCGTGCTATTGAGGCCCTTTGTTTCATACCACCTGATAACTGATAAGGGTAATAGTCACCAAAACCCGAAAGTCCCACTAGTTCCAGATTGTTTTGTGCCCTTTGCATTATCTCATCGGATTTTACTGCTTTTACTGCCTTCATGGCAAAGGCAATGTTTTGCTTTAACGTCAACCATGGAAATAATTGGTCTAATCCCTGAAAAATCATAAATCTGTCAGGCCCGGGTTTTTTTATGAGGGTGCCATCTAAATATATATTGCCATCATTTATCTTCTCAAACCCGGCTATACACCGTAGAAGAGTCGATTTTCCACACCCTGAAGGGCCTATAATACTTATAAACTCTCCTTCATCAACTGTAAAGCTAACATGTTGTACCCCTACTGCTTCTTTCCCCTCAGATGTCTTATATAACTTTGTTACATCGCAAAGTTTCAATAACTCACCCATGTTCTGCCCCCTCTAGTTAATTATTGTCTTCCATTTTCGCACTGTGTTTATTTCGACCCAAGTAAACACTATATATTCAACAGCAATGCCTATTAAAACAATCACAAGCATACCTGCAAAAACACCGGGAGTTTCCATCATAAAACGCTTTTTATACAAAAACCAACCTAATCCACCGTTCCCACCTGCAGCACCAAAAACAAGCTCTGCAGCTACAGATGCCTGCCATGCCCTTGCCCATCCAGTCCTTATGCCACCTAATATATGAGGAAATGAAGCAGGGAGCATGATATCACGGCCAAGTTTTAAACCTGAAAGCCCCAAGTTTCTGCCTACCTCCAGTTGGTTCGCTGGAATTGATCTAAAACCCGTATAAAAATGATTTATTAGTGGCCAGACAGCCGAAAATATTATCACAAACAAAATTGATTTTGTGCCTATCCCAAACCACAGTATGGCAATAGGTAAAATTGCAATTCCCGGCAGTGGATGTAAAATTGCCAAAACATCTGTTATTATCTCAGAAAATATCCTTCCAGAAAATGCAAGTATTGTTGCACAAATAGCCAAAACTATAGCTACTAAAAGCCCTATACCAATAATCTGTAGCGAAAATAATGTCATGTGAAAGATTTGAATTCTCTCAAGCCAGAGGGATCTCAAAATACTCATAACCCCAGGTAATAGTAAATCCGAGTATCCCCCAATGGCTTTAACTGCTTCCCATATACAAGCTACTGTCAAAATAAAAAACACCTTTGAGAAAAGTCTTCGCAATAAAAATCCCCCCCCCTTTATTTTGCCCACTGAATTTTTTCCATAGTAGAAGGCTTTCCTTCCCTTTTACCAATTTGAGCAAGCACATTCTCCCATGCTATATCTTGAAGATCCTCAGGAATTTTAGAAATATATCCCGACTCTTTCATGAAATTTGCAAAACCCATAATACCATAAGGCGCGGTTGTATAGTTCATACCATCTGATTCTAAATACTCTAGTAGCTTTTCTTTCTCAATTTTAAATTCCGGTGCCAATATCTCTGCAGTTTCTTCTTTGTTTTCATTTACCCAGTTCATAACATCATTTAACCCCATTACAAAAGCGGCATATCCTTTTGGGTTGTTATCGTGATATTGCTGTGTTACTAATGCAACATTAAAATTAAAGTCACCGCCAAATGCATCAAACCCATCCAGAACCATATGGTACCCAGGTTTTGATAATTCTTCAAAAAGGTATGGCGGTGTTGTGAAATGAGCTACAATATCTTTTTTAGAAAGCATGGCTTGTGCTCCATCAGGATGTGGTAGTGCAACCAGATTATCATCTAGTGCATTCGGATCTCCCATTACCTTTTCAAGCTCCATCGCAAGCAATATGTGCTGAATACTCCCTGGAGATGGTAGCGCTATCTTGTGCTCAGGTTTAAAGTCTTTAACACTTTTAATCAAAGGATCGTAAGTTACAAGAGATACTGGTGAGACCGTATACCCTGCTGCTATTTTAGCTTCAACTCCCTTATCACAACCGATGAGAAAGGGCGGTATCCCCATAAATGCTGCATCAAGTTCATTTGCTGCCATGGCCTCTCTGACTGCACCTCCGGAGCCAAGGGTCTTCCACTGGACATTAAGGCCATATTTTGAAAAGAAATCTTTCTTTTCTGCAACCATAAGAGGTGCATAAACCAAACCAAACTGCTTTGCAACACGAATAGTTTCCAGCCCTTCATCAAGCTTGACCTCACTGTTTTCGCTTTTGCCAGAACACCCTGCCATAAAGGCAGTTGCTAGAAGCCCCAAAAGTAAAACTACGACAACTTTTTGTGCCTTTTTATACACTTTTCACCCTCCAAAAATCAATCTATATCTATATTATTTTTCTGGACCTGATGTTGTGAATTTTTCTGTCTTATCATAAATATAATTTTACGGAGAAGCTGGTTTTATAAGTAAATATTTTTTTGGAGGGCTAATCTTGAAATCATGTCCTGTTGTTTTTTTTATTTTTATTCTTGGGGTGTTAAGCAAAAACCGAATGATATCCATATCATCTGGCGTACTATTGGTCTTTTCTTATTTGGGGTTTTTGCCAAAGTCTGTCTCAACACAGAACATGCTCATTGAAGTAGGGATAGTTCTTCTTGTAATGGGAGTACTTATACCACTCTCAACAGGTGAGTTATCTTTTTGTGACCTTTACAAAAGCATTATTAGCTTTGAAGGGCTTGTGTCTTTTTTTGTGGGCATTTTTGCTGCCGTAATGGCAAGAAATGGTGTGGTCCTAATGAAGGATACACCTGGCATCATGACAAGCCTTCTCTTGGGCTCTATCATTGGAACTGCTTTTTTTGACGGTATTCCAACAGGCCCTCTCGTTGCTGCCGGTCTTGCCGCTTTCTTTATAAAATTTTCCCAAAGGATTTTTAGACACTAAAAAAGGCATGGAATTATAATCCCATGCCTTATATGCTTACTGTTATTTGCCCAGATAACTAATCGGGTTTTTCGGTTGACCGTTTACTCTCACTTCAAAGTGAAGATGGGGGCCAGTAGTCCTCCCGGTTGTCCCCACAGTCGCTATCTTTTGACCTCTAGAGACACTTTGGCCTGACTTGACAAGGGTAGAATTACAATGTGCGTAATATGTGGAAAAACCGCCTCCATGGTTTATTATGACAAGATTGCCATAGCCACCTTTTCGGCCCACAAAACTAACAGTGCCACTGTTTGCTGCATAGATAGCTGTTCCTTTTGAATTTGCTATATCTATGCCTGTATGCATTCCTCTACCTCTTCTACCAAATGGAGATGTCACCCTCCCAGATGAGGGCCATAAGAAACGCCCACTGCCTCTTGACGCAAGCTGTACTTTTGTTCCACAAGCTACAATTTTGTTTACAGGTTCTTTTACTATCTTCTCATCAATGCGATTTTGCTCTATTTTAGCTCCATTTTTATATGTAACCTCTGCTGTCACTTGGCGTTCACCATTTTGTCCAGTCTGCTTTATCTTTTGGTTGCCCTTGACAATCGATTTATCTTTAACAGTTTCTGTCTTGTAAGGAATATTTTCGCTGTAAACTACTTTTTTAGTCACAACTACATTGAGAAGTGGCTTAATCGTTTTTAGATTCACAATCTCTCCTAATGCCAATTTATCAACTGACTTTAACTGAGGATTGGCCTGTATCAATTCTTCTACAGACATATCCTGCTTGTGAGCTATATCCCATAAAGTATCTCCCTGCTGAACTTTATATGTTGTCATCTCAAGAGAGCCCTGCAATATCAGGTTTTTTGCATCTTCCTCATTTAGTATGCTCAACGGATTTACGTATTTTTCGGCAAGTGTTACTTTCTCAGCAATATCTATTTTTATAAGATCTCCCGGAGTTTTTTCTACATAATGGTCTTTTACATCTTGCAATACTCTTTCAGCGATTTCTTTATCGCTCACTATAGCTGCTTGCTTTTCATCGATGTTTATACATACTGCTTTTATCTTTACCGAGAGAATCTTTCTAAATTTTTCTCGCAATTGTTGTTCAGTATCTACTTTTTGACCTAATGCTTTAACCGGTTCTACTTGGATATTCTGATAAAAAGCTATCTCACAGCCCATTTTATCTCTATAGTCATCTAACAGTTCTTGTTTCAGTTTTTCTATAACCTTTTCGTTTTTTGCATTTCCAATAACTTTTCCATCTACACTTATGGCATATATATTACGGTTATACAAAGAAAAAAACATGAAAAGAACCATTAATATGCTGCAACCGGCTATCATGTAAAGTATTTTCTTGTTTTTCTGCAGTTTTGAAACATAAAAGCCTCGTAATTTGGCAAAATTCATTGTGTTTTCATCCCCCCCTTTCCTTTGATTTCTATATATACAACGCTGTAACAATTATGTAATAAAAATGTAACACATTTGTAACATATATACTATTCGCCACACCTTTGGATTTTCCTTCTTATTTAAAAAATTATTCTAATACAATATATGGTAAATTACAATGAACTTTTTCTTTATAGATAATAATTCCCACAAATTCCATATTTATACCCACTTTATAAAGGGTATCTAAATGATCAGGCCGCATCTTTAAGCGGTTCACTGCTATTGAGTTGGTTTAATATATAATCAGTCCAATCAGTTCCAGTAACCCGATTTAGGGCCTCTATAAAATCTTGTGTAGAAGCGTTTTTATACATGTTTTGTTGAAAGTAGACTCTGAGTGCCTCCCTAAACTTAGCTTTCCCCACACGCCTTTCTAACTCTCTTAATACAATAGCTCCTCTTGAATATATTACTGCATCATATTCACCCCAATCAGAAAACTCCGATAAAGGCCTTAAAATATGCCCAGACGTATGTCCAAGCTCATAAAATCTGTATGGATTTAAGATATAATCTTCATAAAATGTATCTCCCGTTTTTTTGCCGTATACATGTTCAAA
>DUTQ01000014.1 GCA_012841995.1 Thermoanaerobacterales bacterium
GAATATATATATTAACAGAAAAATTACAAAAAATAAAACAATATTGCATTTGCGATGATATTAAACAATTGAGTGTTTTTATTACATTTTGTAAAAACATGAAAATCTATGTGGATTTAAAAACCGAAAAGTTAATTTGAATTAGGAAATATTCCCTAAACCTACGACTACTCATCTAAACTACTTATCTCATCTAATTAGTAAAGAAAGGAGGGGGGGATCATAAAGAAGGATATTGGCAAAAAGATTAAAGAATTACGGAACTCTCGAGGTTTAACTTTAAAACAATTAAGCGAAAAAGCGGATCTTTCAATCAGCTTTTTATCGCAAGTTGAAAGAGGGATAGCTTCTATTGCTGTAACTTCTCTTGAAAAAATCGCAGATGTGTTTGAGGTAGAGTTGTCATATTTTTTCACACCACCTCAAAAACATGATTCATTAATCTTGCGAAGCTATGAGCAAAAAGTTTTTTCTGTGGAGGAATCCAGGATTTACCATAGACTGGGCAATGATGCAAATGAAAAGGTATTAGAACCGTTGTTGATAAGTCTATTGCCTAATCAGACTAGAGAGGAAATAACTCCATATTCACACGAAGGGGAAGAATTTGTCTATGTTTTAGAAGGCATCTTGACGATTTTTGTAGGAAATCAAGAATATCAATTAAACCCTGGCGATAGTGTTCACATGTCATCTACAATTCCTCACGAATGGGCCAATTTCACAAATAAATTAGTCAAAGTATTATCTGTAAGTACCCCACGAATTTTTGGTCGTAAATAAAAGTCTAAATATGATAAATATTAAATATCGTCATGCTATAACGTAACCATGTTATTTCAAAAATTCAAAATAAGCAGTCAAACAGGAATTAAGTCAAAATTAAATAAAAAATGTGGGGTTCTCTACATCTTTATTAATATATAAAAAAATAGGGAGGTTTTATAAATGGTTTGGAGAGTCGGTGTAGATATTGGAGGAGCCTTTACAGATCTATATGCATTAGATCAGAAAACTGGAAAAAACGAGTGGATAAAGGTTGAATCCTCACCACCTAATTTTGAAGAAGGAGTTCTTCATGGCTTTGATGAGCTGGAAAAACATGGAGTCCAACTAAAAGATGCAAATCAAGTAATTCATGGTCAAACTGTAGTTATAAACACAATTATTACCAGGAGCGGTGCAAATGTCGGTTTTATAACAACATCGGGATATGACATTCTAGATATCCAGAGAGCGAACCGAAGAGACATCTTCAATTTGAAATACAAGAAACCAACTCCATTTGTTTCCAGATACATGACCGAATGGATTGATGAGCGTATAGATTCTGATGAAAGCATATACAAGCCGTTAAACGAACAGGAAGTTAAACAAGCTACAGAATCACTCATTAAAAAAGGTGCAGATTCTATTGCAATAGGATTTATAAACAGCTACATAAATCCGGAACATGAAATAAAAGCAAGAGAAATCGTTGTTAAAACACTTAAGGAACACGGTATAGAAAATCCTCTTGTTACAATTTCCAGTGATTTGAGCCGTGAATGGAGAGAGTATGAGCGCTTTAACACAGCTGTTTTAAATGCTTATGTGCAGCCAATATTTGTAAAATATATAGAAAAACTCGAAAAAGCGCTTAAGGAAAGAGGATTTAATGGAGTGTTTTACTTAACTCTTGCTTCTGGGGGAATGGCTACATCAGATTATGCGAAAAAATACCCAATAACCACAGTTGAAGGCGGGCCAATAGCTGGAATCATAGGAGGCATAATATTAGGTGAACTATTAGATGAAAATGACATTATCGTAATCGATGGCGGCAGCACAACTACTAAGGCCGGTCTTGCTAAGGACTTGACACCTCAAGTAAGTACGGAATATTGGATTGAACAAGATGATTGGAATGCAGGTTATCCAACCAAGGTGCCAGTTATAAATATCAATGAGATTGGTACAGGTGGAACGAGTATCGTATGGGTCGATGAAGCGGGAAACCTTCAGGTTGGACCAGAGGCGGCAGGCTCAAGGCCTGGACCAGTATGTTATGGAATGGGAGGAAAAAGGCCAACATTAACAGATGCATATGTAATTGCTGGTTATTTAAACCCTGATCACTTGCTTGGAGGGAAACTTAAAATACACAAGGACTTAGCTGAAGACGCCTTTAGAGATATTGCAAACAAATTGAATATTGATATAAAAGATGCTGCTTATGGTGCTATCAGAGTAGCAAACGATAACTCATCAAACCTCATAAGGTTAATTTCAATTAGAAGAGGGTTTGACCCAAGAGAATTTACACTTATAGCCCATGGTGGTTCTGGACCAATGATGGCTCCATTCCTTGCTGAAGAGCTGGCAATACCCAAAATGGTAGTTCCATCAATTCAAAGCGGAGTGTTTAATGCTTGGGGAATGCTAGGATTGGATATAAGGCATGAATTAGTCCAGACTAGCATAATTCCGATTAAAGAAACTGAAGAGTTTCTCGAATTGATTAACTCCACATTTGAAGAACTTGAACGCAAGATCAAAGCTGCATTTGAAACTGAAAACATAAATCCAAACACTGTTGAGATGCAAAGGTACTTAGATATGAAGTACGAAGGCCAAGCACATACGGTAAAGGTTCCATGTCCGGACGGCAAGCTGGGAATTAAGGAGATTAAGGATGTAGTGAATTTATACCATGATGCTCATTATAAAGAATACGGCTTTAATTTACCAGATAGTGTTGTGGAAATAGTTAACTATGATACAGCAGGTCTATACAGGATTGAGCATCCGAAGATTGAAAAACAAACAGATCAGGGCTCTGCTGAAGATGCCTTTTTGGGTGAAAGAAAGGTATATAATGGCACAAAAGAAATGATGGTACCTGTATACAAGAAGGAAAAACTTCCAGCTGGCGCAACCTTAAAAGGGCTATGTATAATCGAGGGCGATACATCAACAATAGTTGTTACCGAAAAGTTCAAAGCAAGTCATGATGAATATGGAAATCTAATCATGACACGGGGGGAATAGAAAATGATTGTACACCTTTCATACGAGTTACCTAGTACGGGTATGGATAACAAGCAAATAAATATAAAAAATGCAAGAGGTGAACAAAATGATTAAAGATACTGTGTCAATTAGGATTATAAAGAGTTCTTTAGATAATATTGCAAAAGAGATGTTCTGGGCAACAGTAAAAACTGCTAAAAGCAGTATCATTTATGAAACTTTTGACTTTGCTCCGGCACTTACCAATGCCGATGGTGATTTGATATCAATAGGAACAGGGATACCGGTATTTCTCGGCGTCATGCCCATTATTGCCAAGGCTGTAATGGAAGATATCGAGAAACATAATTTGGGGTTAACCCCTGGCGATATCTTTGTCATAAACGACCCATATAGAATCAGTACTCATTTAAACGACGTTGCATTGGCGATGCCAATATTCTACAAAGATGAGCTCATTGCCATAGGCACTATAAGAGGGCACGTCAATGATGTGGGAGGTATGAACCCTGGAAGTTGGGGCCCTGATGCAACAGAGATATTCCAAGAAGGATTGGTTATTCCCACATCTCATTTCTATAAAGATGGAAAATTAAACACTGAGGTTGTAAGGCTAATATTGCACAATAGCAGAATTCCGGATTTTGTTTATGGTGACTTAGAGGCTTTTGCTGCAGCACTGAGATATGCCTATGGGAGATTAAATGAACTATGTGATAAGTATGGTGTTGAGCTCGTCCGGGAGGCTATGGATGATAGAATAGATGATGGAAGAATAATGGCTAAAAATAGGCTTAAAGAGTTGAAAAAAGGAGAATTCTTTGCTGAAGAGAGAATAGAAAAATATGAAGGAATGGATGAAGATCTGAGAATAACAGCAAAGATTAAAATTACTGATGACAAGTTTATAGTAGACTTTACTGACAACCCGCCACAGGTAAAGGCACCTATCAATACAACATATGCAGGAGTATATACTGCAGTTGCAACGGCTTTTACTGCGGTAACTGATCCTCATGTAGCCCTTAACCAAGGATATCTGGAAGCATTAGAAGTTATTTGTCCAGAAGGGACTTTGTTTAATGCGCTTTCACCGGCTCCGGTAAGCTGTTATTGGGAGACTACCTTTTATGCAGTTGACCTGATATGGAAAGCGCTAGCTCCGCACTTCCCTGATAAATTTACAGCAGGGCATTTTCTGTCTGTGGTAAGTGAAACTCTTAGTATGATGGACCCAAGAGATAATAAATATAAAATCCTATGTGAACCCAATCCCGGAGGTTGGGGAGGCGGAATTGACAAAGATGGCGAAACTTGCCTTGTTTCGGTAGCAGATGGTGAAACCTATTGTCATCCCGTAGAGGTTATTGAAAGAGATTACCCGATTAGAGTAGAGCGCATGAGCTTGAATTTTGACGATGGAATAGGCCATGGAGCTCATAGAGGTGGGTTTGGCATGAGGAAAGACTATAGGGTGCTTGCAGATGAGGCTAACATGGTATGTTCGATAAATAGAATACAATATCCACCATGGGGTGTGGAAGGTGGAGAAGATGGGTCATGTAACCATATTGTTGTAATAAGAGATGGAAAAGATATTTGGGATGGAGGCAGAGCCTCTGATTTTACCATAAATAAAGGTGATATTGTGAGTATCAGAAGTGGAGGAGGTGCCGGTTGGGGCGGTCCTTCAGAGCGTGATCCGCAATTAGTGCTTGAAGATTACAAAAATGGATTAGTATCAATAGAAGAGGCTAAAGAAGTTTATAAAGTAGTTATAGATTCAAACGACCTTTCCGTAGAATTAGAAGCCACAAAAAAACTTAGAAATGAATAAAATCTGAAAGAAAACAAGCATAGAGCTATTTAATTGACAATATCAGCAAGCATTTCAATTACCTGGCGCTAATGTTAGTGCCAGGTAATTGAAAATAACTATGAAACTCGATAATATGGCGGAACTTATAAATTGAGGAGGGATATAAATGGGACTGTGGGAAAATTTAAAAAATAAATTGATGGCGGAATCAGAAGAAATGGATGTACCCTTGAATCCCATACCGCTTGAAAAAAGAGAGTCATGGATTGGACCGGCAATCGTATATGCAGGAGTACAATTTAGCTTTGCTGTTGTTATGGCTGGATCAGGGCTCGGTCTAGGCTTGAGCATAAAGGGAGTTATACTAGCAACAATCATAGGCTTGGTAATACTTTCATGGTTAGGAGATTCCATTAATGCGTATATAGGAGCAAAAACAGGGCTACCTGGTGCTGTTATAGCAAGACAGAGCTTTGGAACTCTGCAAGCCCGCATAGTAGCTTCTCTTGTAATGGTTATGCTGCACACTGGATGGTGGGCCATCAATACCACATTAGTTGCAAATGCATTCTGCACAGCTTTCGGGATCGATTACACTAAAAATTTTTTGCCTTGGGCTATAATGATAGTAGTACTGGGGATAATTTTCATAATACCTGCACTTCTAGGATATTTATCAATGAAATGGATGGATTATATAGCTGTTCCAGCAGGGCTGCTAATCTTTATAATGGGTATTTATCTTTCAATAAAAACCCATGGAATGGCCGGAATAGTAAATTGGGCACCAAAACAAACAATGCCAATGTCTGTAGCTGTGTCAACTGTTGTTGGAACGTGTGTTTGTCAATGGGCTATGATTGCAGACTATAGTAGGATGCACAGGCCAACGTGGAGAGATTCATTATTAATGCCATCTCTTTTGATAGCTGTCGGAGTTGTTGAAATTATACTCGGTGCAATAATGGCTATTGGAGTGGGAACGTATGATATAGTACAAATCATGGTATCTCTCGGTTACCCGTTCTGGGCTTATCTCCTATTGTTTATTGCACAATGGACTAGTCAAATAGTGGCAGTATATAGTGCAGGACTAAGCCTTGGGAATATGGTAAATGCCAAAGACGCCAAAACTCAAAAATTACTTACCCTTATAATAGGTGTTTTGGGAATAATTTTGGGAATTGCAGGAATTTTAGACAAATTCATGGACTGGTTGTTGGCATTATCAGTGGTATTTGCACCTTTAGCCAGCATTATGTCAGTTGATTTCTTTTTCTTGAGAAAAGAAGAATGGGAAGATATAGATGGCTGGAATATAACCGCAACGATTTCCCTGATAGCCGGTGTTGTAATAGGATACTACAATGAATATAAATACCCTATCGGCATACCTCCGTTGCAAATATATGTTTTAACCGGTGTAATTTATTATGTAGCCATGAGGATCAAAGCAGCAATAGCCCCTGACCGATTTACTCCTGAGTC
>DUTQ01000144.1 GCA_012841995.1 Thermoanaerobacterales bacterium
TATTACCTTGGCATTTATGGTCTTTCAAAGCCCCTGAAGCCGCAACGGTAAAGCCATGGGGCACATCGAAACTCACCGCATAATCTGCCACATCGCTGTATATAGGGTCACCAAAGGCATACAGCCTATCAAGACACCAATTGCCATCTTCATACACAGCCAAAATAGGGTACCAGTGGCCCAGAGACAAAGTCAACTTATCCCCAAAAAAACGATAGCCAAGCCTGTAATTTGCCCTTGGCACAGTAAGATTGAACTTTATACATATACTCGTAAATCCGCCCGGTTTTACCGGCTCCTTTAGTGACAACTTCAATATTTGCCCATCATCTGATAAACTGGCATCCACCTTATTTCCTTCCTGGGTAGCCTCGGTTATATCTAAACCGCCGGTGCTAAAACCGTCTGGAAAGACCTTATCCAGATCCTTTTTTAAAAAAGGCAGCCTCTCGCTACTGCGAAATACATTTGGATAAAGATGAAAAAAAAGCTCATCATGGGATTCGTCAGTTTCATTTACATATACAAAATCCATATCTGCTTGGAAATTATTCTCGCCGTCAAACCTGGTATTTATACTATACTTGTTTCTTACAGGTTTACCTGTGTCGTCACGGCGTTTTGCTGAACCTTTCACAATATCTTGTTGAAAACCTTCCCGAGAAGAATTAACACCGGACAATAAAAAAGTCAACATAAAAGCAGCAATGAGTAAGACGACAATCGGCAAAACTTTTTTCAAACCAAGATACCTCCTGCAAACTATACTGCTGATGTTTATTCTCTTCATTGTTCGGCAGTGGTCAGTTAAAATCCTGCATAATGGCATAAAAATACAAGAATATTACAGGCAATGAATACTATCAGGGCAATATAAACTTTTTACAGAATATAAAAATTAAAAATGTCAATAATTATAGTGATACATAAAAATTGATTACTTACTATTTAAACACAAAAAAATTGCGCAAAGAAACGCATTATATATGTCCGGAATATAATTTTAGAGAAAAAGGAGAAGAAACAAATGGAAAGCAAGGATCAAAAAGAGGATTTAACCGAAAGGCGAAAAACCCAAATTGCAGAGGCTGCAGTAAAGGTATTCGTAAAAAAAGGGTATGAGGGTTCAACTACAAAGGAAATAGCAAAAAAAGCCCGAGTGTCAGAGGGGACTATCTTCAGATACTTCAAAACAAAAAAGGACATACTTCTTTATGTCATAATCTTACTCACTGAAAGGGTTATTGCAGAGCTCAATCGGGAAATAGAAGACTGTACAGATCCCAAAGAAGCATTAAAAATGATATTAAGGCTTCACTATCGATTAATAATAAAAAACTATGACATGTTTAAAGTAGTTATATATGAGATCCAATTTCATAAAGATTTACAGGAAAACTTCTACAAAAAAATCGTAAAAAGCATGCTCCACATGACAGAAAAAACATTCCGGGAATACAAAGATGACATCAATGTTGAGCCGAGAGCAGGAGCCGAAGCACTTCTCGGGATATTTTTCGGGATCATGCTTGTGAGAAACGCCATAAAACAAGCTGACGAATA
>DUTQ01000015.1 GCA_012841995.1 Thermoanaerobacterales bacterium
ACTTGACAAACATCATTTACACATGTAAACTATATACAGTTTCATCGTTTACAGCTGTAAATAAAAACAACAGAGGTGGTTACATGAAAAATATCCCTAATATAACCGAATCAGAGCTAGAAATTATGAAGGTTTTATGGGAAAAGAGCCCGTTATTAGCCAGTGAAATCATCGCATTACTGCCAGAAGAGATGAACTGGTCAGACCAAACTGTAAAAACCTTTTTAAACAGACTTCTTAAAAAGCAAGCTATAACTCATAAAAAATCCGGAAGGAGTTATATCTACTATCCGGCAGTATCTCGTGATGAATACATCAAAGCAGAAAACAAAACCTTTCTGCACAGGGTATATGATGGTGCTGTGGGCATGCTTTTTTCAAAGTTTCTAGAACAAGAGGAACTGACAGAAAGAGAGATCAAACATCTAGAAAAGATCCTAGAACAGAAAAAAGCATCTAAAAAAAACCATAGAAAATTTAATTGATGAGGGTTTTTAAAAATGATCATTATATTAAAGAAAATATTCTTGAGGATTTTATATGCTTCTTTGACATCAACAACAATAGCCTTACTCATTTTTTTTATCGGGAAAATATTTAAAGATAAACTTACACCCAGATTTCATCACATCTTATGGTTTCTTGTATTAATAAGGCTATTGATGCCTTTTGCCCCTGAAAGCAACCTAAGCATATTCAACCTTTTGCCAGGCAGCAAAGACAGCACATCACTTGAGGCACTAATACCCAGCACAAAAGAAACGGAACCCCTTACTAAAAGGCAAATAGACATGGCAATAAACAAAGCAAAGCCAGATCTAACTAATATCAATAAACAAAGACACCAAGACAACAATTTCCTAGAAGATGACCTACTAAAACCAAAGAAATCAATTTTAAACAAAAAAGAAACAAATAAGTTTGAAAACATCATTGGTTTAATCAGCTGTGCATGGCTTATCGGTTTTCTAACAATGGCTGCGTTTTTATTAACCGCAGCAATAAGATTTAAGAAAGACACAAAAACCTTCGATAAAATAACCCATCCAAAAATTTTAGATATATTAAATAATTGCAAAAAAAGGCTGGCAATAAACACGCAAATTGAGCTTTTCTGTGGAAAAGGCTTTCGCAGCCCCTTTATCTTCGGCATATTAAAACCAAGAATATACCTACCTAAACATATCTTAAACAAAATTGACGACCAAGAACTTTCACACATACTCCTACATGAACTCAGCCATTACAAAAGAAAAGACCTATTATGCAATCTACTTTCAACACTAGCAATAATGCTGCACTGGTTCAACCCCATTGTATGGTTTGCCATGAAAAAAATGAGAGCTGACATAGAATGTGCATGCGATATGTATGTACTTGAAAACCTACAAGAAGATGAATTCACCCATTACGGCAGGACAATAATAAAGCTCTCTAGCCTAATATCAAGCTCACAACACAACAAAATGCTGTATGCATATTTTTATGAAGGCAAAGACCAAATTGAGAGGAGAATTATTTTGATAAACATGTTTAAAAAGGGTTCATACAAACTATCGGCTATTGCCCTGATATTTTTCATAGCCCTTGGTTGCTGCACCCTTACGAATGCAGAGACTGGTACCAACACAACTTTAAAGCCGGAAAAAAATACGGAAACAGAGCAATTTAGCTTTGATGAGCCCGAAAAAGTTTTTTCCACTTTAGATAGAGCCATGGATTTTATTGATTTTGACTTTAAGGTGCCTGACAAGATGCCTACAGATTATGAATTTGACAAAATATTTTTGTATGAGGAGAAAGGATTAGCCAGTGTAGATTTTACTAAAGTTGACGTTGATAAGCAAATTGGTGTATCCATCCTAGTTTCTAATAACGACATGATAAAATATTTGAAGGAAAAACATTCAGATGCCAATGAAAAAGTTATTAATGAAAGGACTATTAAGCCCAATATAAAGTTTAGTGAAGAACCCATGAACATTTCAAATATACAGGGAACTTGTTTAACAATAAGCAAAGACTGGGATATAAAGGAAGAAGACTTAGAAGATTACAGAAAACATGATACGGAACGTATAAAAGTAAGACCTATTACTAAAATAGTTGAAAAATACTTTATATGGCAAGATGAAAATATATGGTATAGCATACCATATTATTGTAAAAATGGCGATTTCGCAGCCCTTTCCATTAGCGAAATTCCAAAAGATGATATAAAGATACTTCTCTCATCCCTTAAATATCCTAAAGACATACAAAATATTGAATATAAATCAAGGGATTATGATAGGTTTTTGGAAATTTACAGCAATAAAGACCTAGAAACGGCCCGAGAAATACTGGGATTTGCCCCTAAATTTCCACTAAACTTACCCGGTGGATTTGTTCCAGTTTCTTCGCTCATCCGTCCTTTTAGCGAAACTCTACACGATAATAAGCTAGTTGAAATGATTAAAATGGAGACAATTTTTCAATTAAAAGATAAAGATTCCATACAAGAAATATCTTTGAACCAAACAAAAGACACCTCAAAATATGATGACATGATTCAAAATAAATATATAAGCTTGGAATATTACAAAGATCCAGTAGATGCAAAAGTAAAAAATAATGTTGCCGAAAAGAAGATAGATGTTGTTCCTATAATGATTAATGACGTTAAAGTCTTAAAATATGAACTAGATATCACAAACCCCAATATAATATCAAAAGGCATAACTAAGACCCAAAATTATATATGGAAACAAAACGATGCTGTCTATGAAACCCAATTTATCGGTGATACAGGCAATCAGCAAGAGATAGTAAGGGCGTTGATAAAAACCCGTTAAATTATAGTTGTTTTTTTTAAAAACTCATGGTATAATTATTTTTAATAATAAAAAGCTGTGAAGAGAAGAGTAACGGTAATTTTTCTGGCTAAAAGAGAGTCGGAGCAGGTGAAAGCCGATGCCATGAAGGAACCGTGAAAATCGTCTCGGAGCTGCCAAGGTGAAAATAAGTAACCTTGGACGGAACCCCAGGAGGGGAAACGGTCCCCGTTAGAAAGGCCGGGTATCGGGCATAAGCCCTGTACCTACTGAGGTCTATTGCCGCAAGGATTAGACGAATTTGGGTGGTAACGCGAGCCCTTCGCCCCTTTATTATAAGAGGTGAAGGGCTTTTTTATTTTTATTTTTAAAGAGGTGATTATAATGACCGGTGCAGAATTATTCATTAAAACACTTGAAGAAGTTGGGGTAGACACCATTTTTGGATTTCCAGGAGGCTCAGCTCTTCCCATCTATGATGCGCTCTTTGGAAATAAGAAAATAACACATATAAGGACTGTGCATGAGCAAGGCGCTGCACATGCCGCAGATGGTTATGCAAGAGCAACAGGCAAGGTTGGGGTGGTGCTTTCTACTTCAGGGCCTGGAGCAACAAATCTCGTGACAGGTATTGCAAATGCATACATGGATTCTATCCCATTGGTGGCATTTACCGGCCAGGTGCCTTTAAACCTACTTGGGAAGGATTCATTTCAAGAAGTTGATATAACCGGAGTAACTTTGCCTATTACAAAGCACAGTTTCATTATTAGAGATAAAAACGATATCGTAAAAAAGGTAAAAGAGGCATTTATAATAGCTACAACAGGACGGCCCGGCCCGGTAGTTGTGGATTTGCCAAAAGATATCATGTCTGAATTTGTTGATGAAAGCACAATAAATAAGGATATAAACGGTTTTATAAAATCGTATAAGGCAAAACAAAAGCTATCAGAAGATGTTATAAAACAACTCAAAGAGGCGGCCCAACTCATTGAAAGGTCCAATAAACCCGTACTGTATGCAGGTGGAGGCATTGTGAGCTCTCAAGCAGGTTGTGAACTCCTTGAACTAGCCGAAAAAATAGATGCACCTGTGACAACAACGCTGATGGGCATATCAGGATTTCCTTCTGAACATCCTCTCAGTCTTGGCATGCTTGGCATGCATGGTACAGCATATGCCAATAAGGCGGTTACAGAGTGTGATTTGTTGATTGCATTGGGTGCACGGTTTGATGATAGAGTTACTGGAAAGATTGAAGGTTTTGCACCAAAGGCAAAGATAATACACATTGATATTGACCCTGCTGAACTTGGAAAAAATGTAAGCGTAGATATAGCGATAAAAGGCGATGTGAGGCAGATAATAGAGCAGCTTTATGAGTTTGTCAAACCAAAACAAAATGAGGACTGGAAATCAGAAGTGGAGCAGTGGAAAAAGGAATATCCGCTAAAATATTGTCCAAAAGGGCTTAAACCTCAATATGTAATTCAAGAGATATGCCGACAAACAAATGGAAACGCAATTGTTGCCACAGAAGTTGGCCAGCACCAGATGTGGGCTGCTCAATACTATAGATTTAAAGAACCTAGGAGCTTTATATCTTCCGGCGGATTGGGTACCATGGGCTTTGGCCTTCCGGCAGCTATTGGTGCGAAACTTGGCAGGCCGGATAAAACAGTGTTTAACATCGCCGGCGATGGAAGCTTTGAGATGAACTTCCATGAATTGATAACAGCTGTAAAATACAACATACCTGTTATTACTGTTGTTCTGAATAACCGAAGCCTTGGTATGGTAAGACAGTGGCAGGAGATGTTTTATAATGGCCGCTTATCACATTCAAAACTTGACGCAGGCCCTGATTATGCACAAATAGCACAATCCTGTGGTGCGTTAGGATATAGCGTAACCGAAACTAACCAAGTGTCTGATGTAATTAATAAAGCTTTGCAAGCCGAAAAGCCTGTTGTAATTGATGTAAAAATAGATCCGGAGGAAAAGGTTTTTCCAATGGTCCCGGCAGGAAAAGCATTGGATCAAATGTTAGGTGTAAAATAGCCTGACATTATTGACATGCATATGAAAAGGTATTATGTTAAATATAATACCTTTTAACAATTCTCAATTGTTTTTTTAAATTATATATGGAGGTCTTTTTATGAGTATACAAATTTATGTGAACGGAGAGTTTTTCCCAAAAGAAGAAGCAAAAGTATCGGTTTTTGATCATGGATTTTTATATGGTGATGGAGTTTTTGAAGGGATAAGGGCATATGATGGCAGGGTATTCAAGTTAAACCAGCACATTGACAGACTTTATGATGGCGCAAAAGGTATAATGCTAGATATACCTCTTACAAAGCAAGAAATGATCGAGGTAGTTCTGGAGACTTTAAGAAGAAATGAGTTAAGAGATGCCTATATAAGGCTTGTAATATCTAGGGGTCCGGGTGACTTAGGGCTCGATCCTCAAAAATGTAGCA
Source organism: Thermoanaerobacterales bacterium (assembly GCA_012841995.1). Lineage (GTDB taxonomy): Bacteria > Bacillota > Thermosediminibacteria > Thermosediminibacterales > Tepidanaerobacteraceae > DUTQ01. The sequence continues at coordinate 5,303 of DUTQ01000015.1, forward strand.
AGCCAACCATTATATGTATAGCTGATAAGATATCATTATATCCCGAAAAAATGTACAAGGAAGGCCTTGAAATAATAACAGCTGCAACTCGCAGGAATCCTCCAGAAGGGGTAAATGCTCAGATGAAATCACTAAACTACCTGAACAACATTATGGCAAAAATAGAGGCTAATCTAGCAGGAGTTCCAGAGGCATTGATTCTCAACAGAGAGGATTATGTAGCAGAATGTACAGGGGACAATATATTTATAGTAAAACATGGCGAACTAATTACACCACCCCCTTATGTAGGCATACTAGTAGGTGTTACACGTAATTCCATAATAAACATGGCAAAGGTAATGGGTATACACATTCATGAAAGAGTCTTTACTCGTCACGATGTTTATACAGCTGATGAGTGTTTCTTGACTGGCACAGCCGCTGAAGCAATACCGGTTGTTAAAGTTGACGGCAGGGTAATAGGTGACGGCAAACCGGGTCCGTTGACATTAAAAATGCTTTCAGCTCTTAAAAATCATATTAAAAATGAGGGAACACCAATTTATCCAAATGAATAAATAATTTACTTAACAAGAAGGGTTGTTACAAAACAGCCCTTTTATTTTTTATCAAGTATAACCGATTCTAGTTTGTCTTTAGACATATTCCTTCCAAATATAGAATAAGCTTTTAAATGTATATTAATTGGTGGAGGGAATATTTGTGAAGGAATTAGACACCGATATAAGAAATGGCCTTTCTAGTCGGGAGATTCATCTTAAGAAGAGGCTTTTTGGGGATAATCAACTTCAACAGGCAACTAGGGTTTCACCACTTGGAATTTTTTTTAGTCAATTTAACGATTTTATAACCATTGTACTTATTGTGGCCACCACTATTTCAGCGATGCTTGGAGAAGTTATTGATGCTATTGCAATATTTGCTATTGTAGTAATGAACGGTATTTTAGGGTTTATTCAGGAATACAGAACTGAAAAGTCTATCGAAGCTTTGAAACAAATGGCTGCTCCTACTGCAAAGGTTATAAGAGATAAAGAGATAAGTTTGATTCCTGCTAAAGATGTAGTACCTGGTGATGTAGTTTTACTGGAAAGTGGCGACCGGGTGCCGGCAGATGGTGTACTAAAAGAGATTGAAAGTCTTTTTATAGATGAATCTATGCTCACTGGCGAATCAGTACCTGTGGAAAAACATTTGAAACCAGATAAAAAAGAACAAATGAAGATACACAAGAAAAATCTTGCCTTTATGGGAACATTAGTTGTTTCAGGCCGTGGCAAGATGGTGGTTACAGGTATAGGCATGGATACGGAAATGGGTAAGATTGCGGGAATGATGAATAATTTTGCAGCGGAGTTTGCT
>DUTQ01000145.1 GCA_012841995.1 Thermoanaerobacterales bacterium
TAGGGACAATGTTGTCAGGATTCTATTGAGTTAGCATCTTTTACAATAAATAATTATTTGAACTAAATATATACATTCAAGATGTCAATATTTTATGTAATTATATCAAAGCTATGTGTGAAATAAAAGTATAATTTCAAAATCGAGTAAGGGGGTGAAAAACGTTACAGAAAATTACTTCTCTCATAGGTTTGACCTGTCATTCTAAAGCTTGGCCCTGCGCTACGCACGGTTTACGGGTCAAGAAACGGAATTAAAATAGATTTTCTGTAACGGGAATTTTATGGTTAAAACGAATATCAAAAGGCTCGGTATTCTAACTGGAGGTGGTGATGCGCCAGGGCTCAATGCGGTGATCAGGGCGGTATCTAGAGCCTCCAGGCATTTCGGGGTCAAGCTTTATGGTTTCAGAGATGGTTACAGCGGGCTCATAAAAAAAGACTATATTCGCTTAGAAAGCCCCCACATTTCTGGGCTTTTGCCTAAAGGAGGCACTATATTGGGTTCAAACAACAGAGACAATCCCTTTAACTTTCCGGTAGAGCAAGACAATAAAACGGTATATATGGATATGTCAGGCAAGGCTGTTGAAAACCTGTCAGAACTGGGAATAGACTGTCTCATCGTAATTGGAGGCGACGGCACCTTAGCCATTGCGCGAGAATTGACCCAAAAAGGGGCAAGGATTATAAGTGTACCCAAGACCATAGACAATGACTTGCCGGGTACTGACCAGACTTTCGGATTCGATACAGCAGTCAATACTGCCACTGATGCTTTAGACAAGCTTCATACCACAGCAGAATCCCACCATAGGGTTATGGTATTAGAACTCATGGGAAGGTACGCGGGTTGGATTGCCCTTTACAGCGGAGTAGCTGGTGGCGCTGATGTAATACTTATTCCTGAAATCCCATGGACAAAAGAAAATGTGGCAAAAAAAATCCTTTCCCGCAAGAAAGAGGGAAAGGCCTTCAGTATTATTGTTGTAGCTGAGGGTGTCAAAACCCCTGAAGGTAATGCCGTAATTCGCCAAACTATAAAAGGAAGCGGTGATCCAATAAGACTGGGAGGTATAGGTGACTACGTTGCAAATGTTGTCGAAGAGACAACCGGTTTTGAAAGCAGGACAACAGTATTGGGCCACTTGCAAAGAGGCGGTTCTCCATCTCCCTTTGACAGGATCCTTGCAACTTGTTATGGAGAAGCTGCCGCCCAGCTTGCCCTATCTGGTGAATACGGCATGATGGTATCACTTAAAAACGGCACAATAACAGCTGTTAGGTTTGAAGAAATACCAAGGGGATGTAGAAATGTACCTAAAAATCATCAACTGATCACAGCTGCCAAAAACATCGGCATTAGCTTTGGAGACTAGAGATTACCAACCCCGTTCAGAATACCTGTCTTCCAATTTATCTATCTCAAGGCTCTGCATTGCTTCACCCAATCCTTCTGAAACCTCTGCCAATACATAAGGGTCATTGTAATTAGCTACAGCTTTTACGATGGCCTTTGCGCGTTTTTTTGGGTCTTGTGATTTGAATATACCGGAACCTACGAAAACCCCATCACATCCAAGTTGCATGAGAAGCGCCGCATCTGCAGGTGTTGCTACACCTCCGGCTGCAAAGTTTGTAACCGGCAGTCTGCCATGTTCTGCCACATATAATACCAATTCATAGGGTGCAGCCATTTCCTTGGCAGCACTCATCAGCTCTTCTTTCGGCATATTCTGCAGTTTCCTTATCTCACCCATAACTGTCCTTATATGTCTTACGGCTTCTACTACATTCCCGGTTCCGGCTTCACCCTTTGTCCTTATCATTGAAGCCCCTTCTCCTATTCTCCTCAGCGCTTCACCCAAATTCCTAGCTCCACACACAAATGGGGTCTTAAACTGCTTTTTATCTATATGATATGATTCATCTGCTGGTGTCAATACTTCACTCTCATCAATATAGTCCACACCTAGCGCCTCTAAAATTTGAGCCTCTACAAAGTGTCCTATCCTGCACTTTGCCATTACAGGGATCTTAACCGTCTGCTGTATTGCCTTTATTATCTTAGGATCAGACATCCGGGCTACACCGCCCTGTTTTCTGATATCTGCAGGCACTCTTTCAAGAGCCATGACAGCTACAGCTCCAGCCTCTTGTGCGATTTGCGCCTGTTCTGGGGTGGTAACATCCATAATAACTCCACCTTTAAAACTTTCAGCCAATCCTTTTTGGCATCCACATACACATTCAGTCATAATATAACCCCTCCAATAATTTAAATTAAATTTTTTTAGCGGATTTACTTTCTACACTGGAATTTTGCATTAATAGTGTAAAAAAATAAAGTTTGACAAAGGTTGTAAGGTAATAACGAGAGCAAATTTTATTTTTTCGTCATGGTTCTTGATGAGATTTCAAGAAAGCCGTTAAAAAGCTTTACGCGGAAAATGCCAGCGGTAAGCATGTATAAATTTATATACAATTTTACTTGTGATTTACACTTGTGGAGTTAAAATTGAGCTTAAAGCTTTAGGCTTTCGCAGAAATCGAAGCCTAGAACCATAGAAAAAATAAGCATGAGCGAACGGTATTACCTTACAACCTAACCATGCTCCTTAATTAATATGTGTTTTTTTACCGAAAAACAAACAATAATTTAGAAAAACGTCATCATAAATGAGTTATAACATCATTCTTCAAAAATTAGTAAAAATATGTTATAATAAGTGTATCGGAACATTGTTTTTTATATGGTAACGAGTGTATATATTATGCCATTTTGTCTATTGTATGTCAATACATTTAGGAAATATACTGCGAGGGTGTTATTATGAACAGGTATGTATCGATACAGTTGGACCGGGATCTTGAAAAACCATTATATATCCAGATATATGAAGGTATACTGAATTTAATAAAACAGAATAAGCTTGAACCCGGGGAAAAGCTACCAGCAATTAGAAAGCTTTCTTCATTTCTTAATGTCAATACAGTTACAATTGTAAGTGCCTATAAGCTATTGGAGGAACACGGATATGTTGTATCAAAAGTTGGAAGTGGCACTTATGTAAATCCATCCATTATTGAAAGAAAAGCCTTGTCTGAAGCTAAAAAAGATGATGTGACATTAGAAACTTCACATAGCGAGGTGTCAGAAAAAACATATTATGAAAATGATAATAGGGGCTTAAAAAAGATTCGATATGATTTTGCTGGAGCTGCTATTTCTCCAGAATTTTTTCCTGTAAAAGATTTTAAAGATGTGTTAAACGAGGTGCTAGAGCGTGATAGAGGATACGCTTTCGATTATCACCAGAGTATGGGCTATTATCCCCTCCGAGAGGCTTTAGGTTGTTTTATGCAAAAAGAATATAAAATAAATATGTCCCCTGATGAAATACATGTTGTGTCAGGTGCACAACAGGGTATAGATATAATATCAAAGGCATTTTTGCATATTGA